>DATHJP010000634.1:0-3022 GCA_035489695.1 Terriglobales bacterium | reverse complement strand
TTTGCGAGCGGCAGAACGCGCTGACATCATGGAAAGCAGTTTAAGGGGATTGTCAGAAAAACGGTTCAGATTTCGACTTGCTCCTTTCGCCATCCGAAAAATCGGCAAATAGCACGATACCAAACGCGAAACGAGAAAACTGCTTGAACAACCACGCATCCGTACACGTACAGCCTGTACCAGCGGGATGCGCCCGGATAGTCTGCGACGGCTGTGGTGAATGTCGCAAACATCAGCAACGCGGGATATGAGAACACGGCAATCCGATGGCGCTTTTCCTCCCGCGGAACGGTATATGCTTCGACAGCTCCTTCCGGCCAGACCTTAAGGTGGGTGAAGAAATCTAGCAGTGTTTTGTTTGGATCAAGGTCAGTCCAGAAGAAGATCTCATGCAGTCTGTCCGTGCAGATGCGCAGCCGCTTCCAAATCGGCCCCATGATGTTCATTGCCCCGATCAAAGCGAGAACCAACACGGTAAGAACCGCAGGCGCTATGGTCCAGAGGCCGGCGGCGTGCATCCTGGCACCGAAGAACTCCAGCGATAACTCAGTCGGCTGCATATAATGCCAGCCCCAAAGGAGCGCAAGAAAAGCAAGAAGGGTTGCAACAAACCGCGCCTGGGACTTACCGGCGCTCGCAAGGCTATTCTTGTGAATGTCGAACTTCCGCCATTCCGTATCGCGATCTATTGAGGGCTCATCGGGCATCAGCGCAACGGGCCGTACTTGGACGAATGTACTCTTCATTCCGTGCGACCTTCAAGAATGTGCAATTTTTAGTGACGATGGGCTGGTACCTGGTACCGGGCCTTTGAGTACAAGCCTGTGATGGCTCTTCTTCCCGCGATTTCCCGGCACGGCGCTGAGTTCCTCCCGGTAGCAAACTGGTAGCACGGCTGGCTAAAAGAATGGCTCCTCAGGTAGGACTCGAACCTACAACCCTCCGGTTAACAGCCGGATGCTCTGCCATTGAGCTACTGAGGAGTGTGGCCGGGACGTTTGAGAAGCGTCCCTTTGAATTACCGCTAATCATAATATCACTGCCGTATGGCGGTGGGAACCTTCAAACGGCCTAGCCCTGATCGAGAATCCAACGGTCTACTTATGCAAAAAAGACTGCCAGTTCCCTTGGCCGAGAACTGGCAACAGTTCATGAATGGCTATCGTTTCGGTTTTCAGCTTACCGGTTGCTCGCTCAGAACTTTCTCGCGCTCTTCCTCGTAGTGCTTCTCTTCTACCGGCGAGGTGGGCAGAGCCAATTCCAAAACTTCGCTGATTTCCTTCACGTAGTGAATGTTGAGGTTCTCCAATTGTTCTGGGGTGAGATCCTCTTCCACGTTCATCTTGTTTTCTGCGGGCAAAATGACGTCCCGCACACCGGCGCGTTTTGCAGCCAGGACTTTCTCCTTGACGCCGCCGATGGGCAACACGTTGCCGCTAAGGGTTATTTCTCCGGTCATTGCGGTCAGCGGGCGCACCGGACGACCAGTGAGTAGCGAAACCAGGGCCGTAGCCATGGTGACTCCGGCAGACGGTCCGTCCTTAGGAATCGCTCCTGCCGGCACGTGAATGTGGATATCGTGTTCGGCGAAGAAATTCTCCTGAATACCGAGCTGTGCGGCGTTCGAGCGCACCCAGGTGAGGGCTGCTTGCATGGACTCCTGCATGACCTGGCCAATCTGTCCCGTCATGGTGAAGCCGCCCTTGCCCTTCATGGTGTTCGCTTCCACGAACAGCACATCGCCTCCCGAGGGTGTCCAGGCCAGGCCGACCACTACGCCGGCACGCTTGGTGCGTTCGGCAATTTCGCCTTCGCTGCGAATCTTGATGCCTCCGAGAAATTCCTGGATTACCTCTTTGGTCACC
Source organism: Terriglobales bacterium (assembly GCA_035489695.1). Classification (GTDB taxonomy): domain Bacteria; phylum Acidobacteriota; class Terriglobia; order Terriglobales; family Acidobacteriaceae; genus 40CM-3-55-5. The sequence goes on along the minus strand of DATHJP010000634.1, from coordinate 1,157 downwards.
ACCAACTTTTCGGTTTTGCCTTCAGCCAGCCTGCGTGCCTGCTTGCGGCAGATGGTGCCAATGTTGCGCTCCAGATTGCGGACGCCCGCTTCGCGTGTGTAATGCCGGATGACGTAACCAACAGAGCCTTCCGGAAACTCGATCTGCTCCGGAGTGATGCCGTTCTCTTCAATCTGACGCGGAATCAAGTACTGAAATGCAATGTGGACTTTTTCTTCCTCGGTGTAGCCTTGCAGCTCGATGATCTCCATGCGGTCGCGTAACGGATCCGCAATGGGATCAAGCATGTTCGCCGTCGTAATAAACAAGACCTTCGACAGATCGAAAGTGACATCCAAGTAGTTATCGCGAAATGCGGAATTCTGCTCCGGATCAAGCGCTTCGAGCAACGCCGAAGCCGGATCGCCACGGAAGTCGCGGCCTACTTTGTCGATTTCGTCGAGCATAAAGATCGGATCTTTGGTCTCGGCGCGACGAATCCCCTGGATGATCTGTCCCGGCAAAGCGCCGATATAGGTTCGGCGATGGCCGCGAATCTCGGCCTCATCATGAACGCCGCCCAATGAAATTCGGACGAACTTCCGACCCAAAGCACGCGCGATGGACTTGCCCAGTGAAGTCTTGCCCACGCCTGGCGGTCCGACGAAGCACAAAATCGGGCCTTTCATTCCAGGCTTGAGACGGCGCACGGATAAATAATCCAGAATGCGATCTTTCACTTTCTGCAGATCATAGTGATCGGTGTCGAGGATTTCTTTGGCTTTGAGAATATCCACTTCGCCACCGGAAGTTTTGGCCCAGGGCAATACCGCTAGCCACTCGATGTAGTTGCGGGTCACGGAATAATCAGCAGCCATCGGCGACATGCGAGACAGCCGGCCAAGTTCTTTCAATGCCTCTTTCTTGACCTCGTCGGGCATTCCGGCAGCTTCGATTTTCTGGCGCAATTCCTCGGTGTCCCGCTGGCCTTCATCCTGCTCGCCCAGTTCCTTCTGGATGGCCTTCATCTGCTCGCGCAAGTAGTACTCACGCTGCGTTTGTTGAACCCGATCCTGCACTTCAGATTGAATCTTGTTTCGCAATTGCTGGACTTCGAGTTCTTTAGCCAGATGCTGATTGATTTTTTCCAGGCGGACGCGTACATCCGTCGTTTCCAG
>DATHJP010000633.1:0-6241 GCA_035489695.1 Terriglobales bacterium | reverse complement strand
CCAACCGCGCGTATTCGCCCAGCGAAATCAAGGAAAAACGCATCGCGATTCCGGGTGCGCTGACTACCGCGTATCTGGCTCTTCGCCTTTTTGCGCCGGGAGTCGAGACGGTCGTGGTCAACTTCGATCAGATCATTCCGCAGATACTCGAAGGCAAGTACGACGCCGGCCTCATTATCCATGAGGGCCAGCTCACTTATTCAAAGTCTGGACTCTATCGCATCGTGGACCTGGGCAGGTGGTGGCTGAAAGTGACAGGCCTTCCGCTGCCGCTCGGAGGAAATGCCATTCGCCGCAGTTTGGGCCCGGCCTTGACGTCCAGGATCGCCGCCGCTCTGCGCGAGAGTATTCAATACGCGCTCGATCATCGCGAGGAGGCTCTAGCGTATGCCATGCAGTTCGCTCGCGACCTCGACACTCAGCTGGCCGACAAGTTTGTCGGTATGTATGTGAACGAGCGCACCCTCGATTATGGCCGCGACGGCCGTGAAGCCGTCCGACGGCTGCTCGACATGGGACACAAATCAGGGATCATCCCCCATGCCGCCCGCGTGGATTTCGTCGATTGAGAAGCTGCCGGAAGCGGACTCTTCGCCGTCCTATCTGACTCTTTCCGCAAACGAGAAAATCGGATCGATATCAACGGGAACGTTTGCGGCAGATTTTAGGGATGATTGCAGTTCGTGGGGCATCACACCATACTTCTTAAACCAGCCCTCAGCTCGCTCACGATCTCCAGTAGCTTCGATTTCCAAAAGTTCTTTTGCCAGATCTGCCAGAGCTTGCGGCATGCGGGCATAGTCAATCGAATATCGACCGGACGGTTCGCGTTGGATGGCTCCCCGCTCCGAGAGATAATTAAATTCCATTAGCTCGGCCTGGCTGTGAGCTTCCGCCGCGCCAAAGCGGACAGTCCGGAAAATTCCTCCAACATAAGACGCGTAGTATTCCTCGAGTTTTTCTTTAGGCAATGCATCGTGGTCCATAAGCCACTTGAGGCCGAACATTCCCACCACGTCGGCCTTGGCCTCTTCCAATCCAGCAAACACCGGACCGATTGCCTCGCGGATATCGGTCTTGCCCGCCGCCGTACGCGCGAACGCTGGTCCCAGTCCATGTGCCATCTCATGCATGATCGTTGCCAGAAGGTAAGCCTCTCCGGAAACCTTTGTCGCCTGTTCCGGCCGCAACACCCGCTTCGCCACGGGCAGGATCACGAAATTGACTCGAGCATCCATGAAATTCTTGAAAAATATCTTCTTGCTGCCTTTTTGTTCGTGCACGCGCGGATCATTCGGCAGATTATCCGCGACTGCCTGATATCCGTGCCGCAGGTCAGCAGCGCGGTAGGGGGCGTCCATTACTTCCATAGGAGTTTCCAGGCCGCGCTTGGACGGTCGATCTTCCGCAGCGAGGGGCAGGGCGTCCTGGATGTCAGCGACGTACTTTTGAAACATCGCCAGTTTCTGACTTTCCTTCGAGTTGCGAATCAGCACTGCGGCGCCGTACGTAGCCTTTACTCCAAGCAGGCCATCATCGTAGGTTTCGTATGGAGCAAAAATTATGTCGAATTTAGGGTCTTTCAGATCCAACCAAGCCAAGTCACTTTTGAAGTAGTCATCGCTGAGCAGCGCGTCTGCCCTCAGACGCAAGAAGTTTGCAAAAGCAGGATCGGCACTTAATGCTGCCGCTTCGCGCAAATCCCTGGCCGCCGGCTCCAGGAATGAACGATAAGCAATGTGGTAAGGGAGGCCCTCCAGTTGATCGCCATGCCAGCGAACTACGGTGGTAGGACTGTAGATTTCCGCCTTCTTCTCTGGATGATCTTTTACATACTGTTCAATCTGTTCGCGAGTAAGGCCCTGAGGGTAGAAGCCTCGTCCCGGTGGTATAGACGCGGTGCCAACGAAGGGCTTGTTCTGGTCGAGCAGATCGAATCGTGAGGCATTAATCCACAGGTAGCGACGCAGTTTTTGATCTTTTGGGTTCTTGCTGCTCGCCAAAGATTGGTAAAGTGTCAGAGCTTCCGGATCGATCTGCCGCCAGAAAATTTCCTCAAGATAGCGCGACGCGTCCACCAGCTTCTTCACTAATTTCTGCTCACGTGCGGTGAGCCCAGCAGATTGAAATGGCATGCGGACTCTGCGGAAACGAGCTAGCCGCTGGTCGAGATCAGGCGCCACCTGCATTCCGGCCGATGCCGCGCCCTTGGCCGCAGAGCCAGTCATCACTCTGGAAGTCTTCGGTTTGGAAACCTGAGGTTGGGGAATCTTCTGTGCGGAAGCCGAAACCGTCATGAGAGAAAAAATCAGCAGAGGAACTACCGAACCTGGGATCGTCATGAACAATTAGATTCTAACAGAGCAATCTCAGTGTCCGCCTTCCCCGCATCTTGCCAATCAACACTAGACATTTATGATGTTCAGGATGCCGCAACCAACAAAATCGGACAGAGCGCAAACGCTGCTTATCGACGCCGATGACACATTGTGGGAGAACAATATTTATTTCGAACGCGCCATAGCCAGCTTTATATCCTTTTTGAACCATCACGAATATTCTCCCCAACAGGTTCGCGAGGTTCTCGACGATGTGGAGCGTGAATGCATCGTCAGCCATGGATACGGGCTCCACAGCTTTGCTCACGCTTTAGCGCAGACCTTCGAACGATTGGCTGTCGAGCCGCTCACACCAGCTCTACACGAAACCGTCTCTGGATTCGCTCACGCCATCGCCGAGCATCCGATCGAGATCCTTCCGAATGTGCCGGAAACCCTGCAGTACCTCTCCCGACGGCATCGATTGATCTTGATGACCAAGGGCGCCATCGCTGAACAATCCGGCAAAGTTGAGCGCTCAGGATTGAAAGAACATTTTTCAGCCGTAGAGATCGTCGCAGAGAAGAATGCCGCAACTTATCGAGAAGTAGTTTCCAAATACGCCTTGCCCGCCGACTCGACGTGGATGATTGGAAACAGTCCGAAGTCCGATATCAACCCAGCGCTGGCGGCTGGCCTCAACGCCGTATTCGTGCCTCACGGCGATACCTGGATTCTGGAACACGAAGAAGTTGTGAAGGTTGAGGCACCAAGCCGCTTGTTGGTGGTAGAGAGATTCGCCAATCTCAGGGAACATTTCTAGCTACTAGGTGACGGTCACCGGCGCATAACCAGCGTGTTACTCTCTTTTTGCTCTGGTTTTCTGCTCCCACAACTGTTGGCAGTGCAGAAAGACAATTTTCGACGGCTCCTGCGAACGGTGGAAGCCCTGTCCGACCTCGGCCCGCAGATGACGGCGGAGCGCGACTTCCCGCAGAGTGCGCGCGCCATGCTGTCTGCCGTGTTGCAAGCAGGCGGGGCGCGGGAAGCCGTGCTGTTCACCTATAGCGACCGGCCTTCACTTCTCAGCTCAATCGCTTCCGCTGGATTCGCCCTGATGCCGGAGCCGGCAGTGATTCCGTTGTTACCGAAACATTTCCATGCCCTGCAATCCGCGCGTGGCCCGGTCATCCTGAATCCCGGCGTCTATGATGTCTACCTCAGTTCCAATGGCAACGTCGCTCCTGAGCTGTTCAAGTGCATTGCTCCGTTGAAAATCGCAGGCAAACTCGTAGGAATGGTGGCATTGGGACGTCGCGACGGCGATGCCATTTACGACATCGAGGAGCTCGAAGCTCTGGACTTGCTGTGTCACTACATTGCGTTAGCTGTTCACAACCACGCGCTCACTCAAACTCTGGCTCAGCGCGTTTCGGAGAATCTGCGTCTGCTCGGCTCCCTCCATGGTTTCTACGATACTGCGCTCGAAGCTTTCGCGACCGCCATCGACATCAAGCATGTAGACATTCACGGCCACTCATTGCGCGTTGGACGCTACGCCGCGGGAATAGGAGAAGCCATGGGCGTGGAGCCCGGCGACATTGCGGCACTTCGCTCTGCAGGATATTTGCACGATATCGGCAAAGTTGCGGTAGACAAGCACCTGTTTGGCAAGACCACCGCGCTCGACGCGGAAGAATTCCGCGAGATGGCCGATCACACCGTCGTTGGCCACCAGATTGTGAGTGGGGTACAGTTCCCCTGGCCGCGCATCCCCGAAATCGTGCGCTCGCATCATGAGCGCGGAGACGGTTCAGGGTATCCCGACGGACTCGTCATGGAAGACGTGGCCATGCCGGTACGCATCGTCGCTCTGGCTGACACTTTTGATGCCATGACCAGCCCGCGTCCCTATCGCGAACCCATCTCTATCGGAGGCACGCTCAGCGAGATCGTGCGCATGACGCCAGAAAAGTTCGATCCTAACGCGGTGCACGCGCTGCTCGTACAAGTCCGTCGCGACGCCGTGGGCAGTAACCGCACACCATTCTTCGAAGATCGCATGGCAGCCAATATCTCCCCTGTAGATGTCGATCATCTCGCAGCTTCCCTGCAACACAGAATCACTCACGGAAGACTGTACCTGACGTAGCGGCTGGCATATCCCCCGTCAAATCATAGTGGTAACGGCAGGGGGCGTTCGCCATTTCAGAAACTTTTCTGCTGCTCAGGGTTCATACTTTAGAGTCGGAACCACATGCTTTTTTCGAGCCGGAAAAACGCTTTGATGTTGGTGATGTGCCTGCTGGGACTGCTTTCAGCGAATCTGGCACTAGGCAAGAAAAAGGAGCAGCGAAACTTTGTCATCCAGATGGACCAGTCGAAAATGGCTTTGCACGCACTGAATCGCCTGACTTTTGGCGTAAGACCCGGAGACCTGGAACGCATCACGGCCATGGGCTTGGATAAGTGGATTGATCAGCAGCTCCATCCTGAAAGAATCAACGACAGCGCACTTGAGGGCCGCCTTACGCCGTTTCGCACATTGCGTATGGACACTCGCCAGATCGTGGAGAATTTTCCACCTCCTCAACTGATCAAAGCAGTTGCCAATGGAAAGCAGCCGCTTCCGTCGGATCCGCTCAAGCGGGCTGTGTACCAGGACCAGCTTGAGCGAATGCAAGAGAAGCAGGATCGTAAACAGCTGACCTCTGACTCCGGTGCCACCACTTCGACTGGAAAGACATCCACGTTAAGCGAGGAGGAACGCATTGACCGCCGCGAGAAGCGTGTGGCTGCAGATCTAGCGGCGCAGGAACTCTTGGACATGGACCCCGTCCAGCGCCTCGAAGCAATCCTAAAAATGTCCGCAGGCGAGCGTAGAGCCCTCTCCAAGAATGATAAGCGTGACGAGTTCATGGAGGGCATGACTCCGGAACAGCGCGAAACTGTGATGGCCCTCAACAATCCCCAGCAGGTGGTGGCGAACGAATTAATCCAGGGAAAAATTCTGCGCGCAACCTACAGTGAACGCCAACTACAGGAAGTAATGACCGACTTCTGGTTAAACCACTTCAACATATTTATTGGTAAAGGAGCTGATCAGTACCTGCTCACCAGCTACGAGCGTGACGTCATTCGTCCACGTGCCCTGGGCAAGTTCGAAGACCTGCTGAGAGCAACCGCACAAAGCCCGGCAATGTTGTTCTATCTCGACAATGCGCTTAGCGTCGGGCCCAACTCCGATTTCGCTAACGGAATTTCGAATCGCGCCTACAAGAAAGCGGGCAAGAAGCGTAACCGCAATGCAGGGACAGGAAATCAGGCCAAGGGCAAGCGCGGCGGTTTAAATGAAAATTACGGGCGCGAACTCATGGAGCTGCATACTCTGGGCGTGAATGGCGGCTATACCCAGAAAGATGTCACCGAAGTGGCACGCGTCTTCACCGGGTGGACTCTTAAAAAGCCTAAGCAGGGCGAAGGTTTCACTTTCGAAGACCGCATGCACGAACCTGGGGAAAAGTGGGTGCTCGGCCATCGCATCAAACCCAATGGTGAAAAGGAAGGACTGGAGGTCTTGCATATTCTAGCGCGGCATCCCTCCACAGCAAAGTTCGTGTCGACCAAGCTCGCGATCCGTTTTGTTTCCGACAATCCCCCGCAGGCCCTTGTGGATCGCATGGCAGAGACCTTCCGCAAAAAAGATGGCGACATTCGCGAAGTGCTGAAGACCATGTTGCACTCGCCGGAATTTTGGTCGGCCGATGAATACAGGTCAAAAGTGAAGACTCCATTCGAATTCGTGATCTCGGCATTGCGCGCAACTGGCGCAGACGTTGCCGATGCCGCGCCCCTGGCCCACCAACTGCAGAGCCTGGGCATGCCGCTATATGGGATGCAACCCCCGACGGGTTACTCCATGA
>DATHJP010000632.1:0-4468 GCA_035489695.1 Terriglobales bacterium | reverse complement strand
TGTCCCTATCGCAATCTTTGCCCCGCCACCGAGAGGCGCCTATATTCCATCCCCACCGCAAAGAAAGTTAGCAGTCGCCATAACTAAAGAAGCCTTTCCACGAATCGCAAACAGTCGCACCAAAAAACTTAGGGGACGCTTTCGCGTCCCCGTTGTTTTCTACTTAACTGCTCTTAATGTTTCTTCTTGCCTTTTTTTGCTTTCTTCTTTGGTGCCATGGTTCTATTCTCCCTTCCATTTTTCATGGACTATGCAACGGTCTTCAGTTGCACACTAATTGAATGTATAGAGTCAATAAAAAGTGATGTCAAGAAAAAAATCACGCCTTCGAGCGCGTGCGACCGACACACCAAAGTCACCAGACGACGTTAGAGAAGAATTTTCTTCCGCACAGCCACGATCAATCATCATTTCACGCGAAAGATTCGAGCGGCATTCACTTCTCAAATCTCGTTCCACATTATCCAAGCTGGCCTCGCAGAGGTGCGCTCGCGTGCAAGCTCAATCCAGCTAATTCAACGTTTCTCACGCTCGTGCATCTATAATTACTGGAGTCAGAAATCTTCGCAGGAGCACATGAATGGCTGCCTTGGACGATGTCGTCATCATCTCAGCGTGTCGCACCCCGGTTGGAAAATTCCAGGGAAGCTTGGCCGATCTCAGCGCAACTCAACTGGGCGCAATCGTTGTGCGCGAAGCCACGAAACGCGCCAAGCTCGATCCCAAGCAGATCGATGAATGCATCATGGGCAATGTAATATCCGCCGGCTTGGGTCAGAATCCGGCAAGACAGGCGGCTCTGTTCGGCGGTTTGTCTCCCGAAGTGAGTGCCATGACTGTAAACAAGGTTTGCGGCTCCGGACTGAAAGCGGTCGCACTTGCAGCGCAAGCAATACAAACAGGCAACAGTTCAGTCGTCGTCGCCGGGGGCATGGAATCAATGAGCAATGCTCCCTATCTCTTGCCTCAGGCTCGGAAAGGCTACCGTTTAGGAAACGCGCAGATCATCGACTCCATGGTGCAGGATGGCTTGTGGGACATTTACAACGACTATCACATGGGCATCACCGGGGAAAACGTTGCAGAAAAATATTCGATTACGCGCGAAGAGCAGGATCAATTCGCCCTGAACTCTCATCGCAAAGCGGTAGCTGCGATCAAGGAATGCCGGTTCAAGTCGCAAATTGTCCCGGTTGAATTGCCGGCAAAGAAGAAGGGCGAGTCGCCCATCATCTTCGATAAGGATGAATCACCCAGAGAGGACACTACAATCGAGATTCTCCGTTCGCTAAAGCCCGCATTCAAGAAAGATGGCACAGTGACCGCCGGCAACGCACCCGGAGTGAACGATGGCGCCGCCGCGGTGGTCGTGACCAGTGCCAAACGTGCAAAAGAACTCGGCGCAGAACCAATGGCTCGTATCGTTGCTCAGGCCAGCAGCGGTATCGATCCTGCCTGGGTCATGATGGCTCCGGTCACCGCGGTGCGGAAGATTTGGGAAAAAACTGGCTGGAGGAACGAAGATGTCGATCTCTACGAACTCAACGAAGCCTTCTCCGTGCAAGCCCTGGGTGTAATGCGGGAGCTTGGTCTCGATCCCGCGAAGGTCAACGTGAATGGCGGTGCGGTCGCAATCGGACATCCCATCGGAGCCAGCGGAGCCCGCGTCCTGGTAACTCTGATTTATGAGATGATGCGGCGCAACGTTCACCGCGGTATTGCTGCTCTTTGTCTGGGAGGCGGTAATGCGGTTGCAATGGCGGTAGAACGCTAGACTATCGACGAAAACTTTTTCGATTAAGTGCCCGCAGTCGCAGATGTGGCCGGCCCCGACGGCAGCAGTACCGTGAATATCGCGCCTCCACCTGGCCCCGAGGCAGCTTCCACGTTTCCTCCGTGCTCCCGCAAAATCGCTTTGCAAATACTCAGACCGAGCCCTGTACCCCGGCCGGGCCGCTTGGTCGTGTAAAACGGATCGAAGATATTTGGCAGGATGTCCGGCGAAATTCCGGGCCCATCGTCCTGGAAAGTGGCAGTCACTGTGTTGTCATCCTTCCCCAGGCGAATCCGCAACGTACCCCGGTCGCGCACTTCTCGCATGGCCTGCTCCGCATTCAGAATCAGATTAAGGAAAACCTGCATCAACTGATGAGGATCGCCATTCACTGATGGCAATGACTTTTCTGGCAGAAAATCCACCGTGATGTTGTTCTTGCGCAGAGAGTACGCGTGCAGGTGCAGCGTCCTCTGAATCAATTCGCTGACGTTGATCTCACTCTTGCCGGGTGCTGGCGGACGAGAGAAATACATCAGGTTCTGGACGATTTCTGCTGCCCGCCGAGCTTGCTGTTGCAGCATGGTCAAGTGCTTGCGGACTGGCTCGGTCACCTCTCCTTCCTGCAACAATTCGCTTACTCCCAGAATACTGGTGAGCGGATTGTTTAGCTCATGCGCGAAGCCGCCGATCATTTGTCCCATTGCAGCCAGGCGCTCGCTCTGAATGACTTGTTGTTCAAGCTTTTTCTCAACCGTGATGTCGCGCACTGACACAATGACGCCACTCAGCTTACTTTCCGCGTCGAACAGTGGACTGGCCGATGCTCGCATAGTCCGCCAGCTTCCGTCGCGGTGTCGTGCGCCGTACTCGCAGAACCCGAACTGTTTTCGACCCCTGCCCACATCGCGAAATAGCGCCAGAAACTCCGGGGAATCGCCGTGCTCCTCTTCAACTTTCTTTCCCAACAAGTCCTCGGGTTTGTAACCGAGCAGATCTTGAATGCGAGAGCTGACAAAGCTGTACCGTTCGTTCAGATCGATCACCAATATTAAATCTGGGAAGCTCTCCAGCAGGTAGCGTTGAAATTCTTCCTGGCGGCGTAGCGTTTTTTCCATCTCGCGCTGCTCTGTAACATCGACCAGAGTCCCTTGGTAGCGGATGATCTTCCCAGCCGCGTCCCACACCGCTCGCGAAGTATCCAGGCAAATGGCCGAAGTCCCATCCCGGCGGCGAAGTGTGATTTCCCGGGCGCGTTCGCCACCACGATCGTCCGCTGTTCGTCCCAGCACCGGACTCTTCGTACGATCGAAATTCAATGCCGTCGAGTCGAGCTCCAGGAGTTCCGGCTTGCTGCCATATCCCAACATGTGTACCAGCGAAGCGTTGGCGTCGAGCAGCTTTCCCTCGGGCGTGCTGAAGTAAACTCCTTCCTGCAGGGTTTCGAATAGTTCGGTGAAACGTCTTTCCTTTTCTCGTTCTTCGGTGACGTCGCGAGCCAGCGTACTTACACCCACCACCTCGTCACCTTTCACGATAGCGTTCAGCACGCAATCAAAGAACAGTGACCGCGACCTCTTCTTGAGCCGCACCTGAACCATTCCAGACCAGCGCCGTCGTTCAAGAAAGCGAGCCAGACCTTGCTCCAGATCGCCTCGCGGCGGTTCCTCGATGAATTCATCCAGCTTGCATCCAACAATGGCTGCGTAGGGCACCCCCAGAAGTTGAGTCACGCTTCGATTGACGGTGCGGATTGTGCCGTCCAGCGAGAAAGCAAAGGCCACATCGTCGAAGGAGTCAATCAGTTCCTTGAAGCTGCGCTGCGAGCGGGCGATGACTTGGCTGAGCTGGTCGAGTTGCTCGTCCGTCGGAGGAGTTCTCACGTGGTCCTGCAACCCACGCACCAGTTCTTTTAGTTCTGTGACTTGTTTTCGCCGCCCATAGGTGAATGCCGCGAAAGAGATGGCCACCAATAGCACCGCAATAGGCAGCAATCCGAGGTGATAGGGAAGCGCCTGCAGCCGCTCCCAGGTGACTGCGGCCAGCGCCGTCGCCAGCAACACCACAAAGAGCAACGCAACCCGCCACAGACGTGCTTCTTCCCGTTCTAAAAGGTTGGGATTTGCGGGAGTGCGTCCGAGTTGTTTTCCCTTTTCCGGCATGAGCCGACGCCCCCAAATCCTCGCTGATGATGTGAATTCTCAGGGTTCGGTGGGCGTTAGATGAATCGTAGTGCACAAGCGAAGTGGCGACAACCAAAACTGTATTAGATAACTTGGTTCGTGCTCTCGCTTGTCACGTGCCGATGTGACGGCAGTCACGCTGCATCCTCTGATTCAGGTCGTATGGTGAATGTTCGTCCGGCATTCGGCTGAGCTACTCCCGTCACCGCGGGGCCGGATGAATCTGCCTATCTGAGACATATGCTTTACAAGACTTTAAGCGCCGCAGTGTATGGCATCGACGCCAGCATCATTGAAGTCGAAGTCGATATCTCTGGCGTCAAGACTTCCGAAGATCACTTTCACACCGTCGGTCTGCCCGACGCCGCCGTGCGCGAGAGCCGCGACCGTGTGCGTGCTGCCCTAAAGAACTGCGGATATGACATTCCGCTGACACAAATCACCATCAATCTTGCGCCGGCTGATATTCGCAAAGAGGGATCTGGATTCGACCTTCCCATGGCGCTCGGCA
>DATHJP010000631.1:0-14033 GCA_035489695.1 Terriglobales bacterium | reverse complement strand
CTGGCCCTCGCTGAAATACATTTCGCATTTTTCATCATCGTTGGTCAGGGTCAGCGATCCGCTTTTGCGGCCCATTTCGAGCGACTGCACAAGATCAATCACGTTCATCTGCGAGAGGCTACCGCGGAGAACGCCGTCCGAGGCCATGGTTTTGGCCATTTTTTCCAATGCGATTTTATCGATGATGCGCTTGATGCGGTTGGTGGCTTCTTTCAGAAAGAATGGCTTCTCTACGAAGTCGTCCACAGGATCCTGCAGTGCCAACTTCTCGCTGATATCCGTTTTGGTGGCGAGCAGGATCACGGCAATGCTCGCAGTCCGCGAACGGCTTTTCAATTTTTCCACCAGTTGGCGGCCGTCCATCCCCGGCATTCGATAGTCACAGACCAGCAGGTCGGGAGTATCTTCTACGGCTTTCACCAGGGCGTCCGCGGCGTCATTCGCGGTAGTGACCACGGCCAGCGGAGTCAGAGCACCGCGCAACATCCCCAGAACCATCGGATTGTCGTCCACGAGTAGGACTTTGACGTTATTCGGCATGCGAGGGGCTAGGTCTTTTTTCCTGGACGGATGTAGTCTCCGCTCCTTCCGCCAGATTTACGGTTGAGCATGATTTGGCGAATCTCAATTCCTTTATCTAAAGCCTTGCACATATCGTACACGGTGAGCGCGGCCACACTGGCGGCCACCAAGGCTTCCATTTCCACTCCGGTCACCGCCGTCGTCGTAACTCTTGAGGTAATAGCGACGCCATTCTCGCATAGCCGCATATTCACATCAACGTGCGTCAGAGGTAACGGATGACACATGGGAATGAGATCAGCCGTTTTTTTTGCTGCCATAATTCCTGCCAGACGTGCCACTTCCAGAGGATCGCCCTTGGGATTCTTCGGCAACGCTTTGAGCACGGCGGGTTTCAGGACTACATAAGCGCTGGCTTCCGCCTCACGCCGGGTGGCGATCTTGGATGAAACGTCCACCATGCTGGCTCGCCCTGAGCCATCGTAATGGGAGAGCTTCTTGGGCATTGCGGAGTCTCTATCTTACATTGGGAATCGAGGCGGTGACGTTCAGACGATCCCTAGCGCAACAGAACCGGCACCCATTCCCCCGCAGCAATCGTGCTCTTGTCCGGAGAAATCACCACGTAACAATTGGCTCGTGCGGCGGTCGCAATATCGCCAGATCCATGCCATCCCGCCAGCTCAACTTCTGCGTGCTCAAACTCGCCAGACAAAATTGCAGGCAGGAACCGCTTTAGTCCGGTCTTGGTTCTGATTTCGGACTTGAGCTTGGCGTGGAGGAAACTAAGCTTCTGGGGAGACCTGCCGGCGAGCGCCTCCAGCAACGGTTGGGCAAACAACTGGAACGTCACCATAGTAGAGATTGGATTTCCTGGCAGGCCAAAGAAGTATTTCCACTGCAATTCGGCATCAGTATTCGCGACTTTCGGAGACGAAGCCCAAGGCACGCGTCCGAATACGATCGGCTTCCCGGGCTGAATCTGCGCGCCGGTGAAAAAGAATTCTGCCTGAAAATCGGCCAGCACCTGTTCCACCAGATCGTACTTCCCCATGGAAACTCCGCCAGCCAGCAGCAGCAGGTCGGCTTCCAGGCCTTCCGCAATTAATTCTCGCAGCCGCTCCGGTTCGTCGGGAGCAATGGGCAAGAGCACCGGATCTCCACCAACATCCTGAATTTGTGTGGCGAGTGAATAAGTATTGGAGTTACGAATTTGGTTGGGCCCGGGCGGCACGTCGATGTCTACAACTTCGTCGCCGGTGGAAAGGACTGCGACCCGAGGTTTGGCATAAACCAGGATGTGCACTCTGCCCACGGAAGCCGCGACTGCGATAGCAGCGTGATCCAAACGCATGCCAGGAGAAAGCAGTTGCTGGCCGCGCCTCGCCTCTGAAGCGATGGGAACAATGTTGTCTCCGGCGGCAATTCCCTTTGTGATTTCGACTTGATCGCCGGCGCGCGACGTCCACTCCACCATCACGATAGCGTCGGCCCCGGCCGGTGCTGGCGCACCAGTCATGATCGCGGCAGCTTCTCCCGCTTCGATCTTAATTTCACTATTCTCGGACCTAGCTCCGGCCTTAATTTCTCCCACGACCCTGAGCCTGGCGGGAAGCTGCGCCAGATCGGTAGCACGCACCGCGTATCCGTCGCGTGTTGCTCGCCGGAAAGGAGGGAAATTGCGGTCAGCGGCCACGGGCTCCGCCAGAATGCGCCCAGCACTGTCGAGCAACTCCAATAACTCTTTACTTCGCGGACGCAAACGTGAGGCATGCCCCTCGACGAGATGTCGGGCTTCCTCAAAACTTACAATTAAAGACGGCTCGGGCACGGCAGCCATACAGCAGATGATACGGGAGAACTAGAAATTTGGATTGACGTTTTGATTGTCGCTTGCGGCCAGGGAGGGTAACGACCACTTCACATCAAGGATCTTATTTCGCCAGCCTCTTTTGCAACTCCTTCGGATCGCTCGCGCAGGCCAGGGCTATGGTCAGGTTCACTACCCCCGCGCGCACTAGTCTCTCGATTTCTCCGTCAACATGAGGAGTCTCATGGTCAGCATTTTCGCTGTTGATTTCGAGCGGTGCATGGATCGACTGATTATCATCATCGGATTCCTGAACTCGCGAGTTTCCCTTAAGAATCTCAACCACTGCCATGCGGCCGCTGCTGTCTGTCCGCGCAACCAGCTTGCGGCAGATAATGTAGCGGAAAACTCTGGCCAAACGGCTTCGTGTTGCGGGCTGTTCTGACGGCGCGAACGCACTCACTATCCGCTCCACTGCTTTCGCCGCGCTCACGCTATTCACCGTGGAGAGCACGAGATGCCCGGTTTCAGCGGCTTCGAGTGCCATTTCCACGGTTTCATGGTCGCGCAGTTCGCTTATCAGGATAACTTTGGCCGCTTGATGCATTGCGGAACGCAACGCCAGTGGGAAGCTGGGCACATCGCTGTGCAGTTCGCGTTGGTGAATGGTTGCTCGCTTGTGCGTATACAAAAACTCGATCGGGTCTTCCACGGTGAGAATGTGACAGGTGCGATGTTCGTTAATGCAGTCCAGAAGCGCAGCCAGTATCGAAGATTTTCCGGAACCCCGTGCGCCGGTCACCAGCACCAAGCCCTCGCCCAGCTTTGCCACAGCTCCCAGGTGCGCAGGCAGTCCCAGCCAGGCGAAATCAGGAATGGTGCCTGGCATGACCCTCATCACGACCGCACAGCTGCCACGCTGCAGAAACACATTCACGCGGAAGCGCGCCAGCCCTGGTAAGCCGAAGGAGACATCGCATGAGCCCTGCTCCTGCAGCATGGTGATTGCGCGCTTATTCTGTCCAATCAGGTCGGCGGCAATACGCCTTGTATCGTCGGCGGTCAGCTGCTCAAGTCCTGGAGCCTGCACTGCAACCAGGCGTCCGGACACCTCGATTTGCGGCGGTCGTCCTGGCGAGAACATTAGCTGGCTCACCTGATCGTCCGCACGCAGCATAGCGGACAGGAGAGACTGCGTGGCCGCCGAGCCTGTGCCGGAGGGCGGATCTATCATTACCGTTCTTGGAGCATTGCCTGCGGCAGCCATAAAGCCGGATCGAGGAGTGCATCACAATATGCCGACAGCGGGAAATTCAGCCGCTGTTCTTCCTGACGCACTTTGCCTGTACCTGTCCCTACTTTAGCCAAAGTGGCTACCCGTTCCTATCAAGAAAGACAAGTGCATAGACCTTCGTAATGAGCTAGAGCAGGAGCATCTCGAGGAGGGCTTCAGAACAGAAAAAAGGCGGCCATGACGGCCGCCTGGCACTGGCTATTACACATCAGCAGTCGCGTACTGTTCTACTTCTTCGAGCTCTTTTTCTTTCCGAAGCTGGTCTCTACGGTGGCTCCAATGCTAGCCAGCATCTGCTTGGCTGGTTCGGCAAACTGGCCGCTAGGTTGGAGCTCGAGATACTTATTGAAGGCTTCAGAAGTGCCATCGGGCGCAACCATTTTGTCACCCTTCAGTGTGGCCTTGCCCATCAGATTCACACCTTTGAAGTAGTAGGCATCGGCACGGTTGGGATCGGCAGCAATGGCTTTGTCGAACGCAGCAATCGCATCATCCATTTTGCCGACATTGGTCAAGACTGCGCCCAGGTTAAAGTAGTACATGGCAGCATTCGGCGGGTCCAACTGCGCGGCCTGGGTAAGAGCTTTCGTCGCATCGTCGCCCTTGCCGGCCCTGGCGTAGGCATCCCCCAGATTGTTGTAGTACGCGGCCAGCTGTTTGTTGGCCTCCGGAGTCTTCGGAGCAGCCTCCATCGCCTTCTGCCTGAGATCTATGGCCTTCTGATAATCGGAGATTGCGGTTTCCAATCGCTTGGTCTTTTCCGCCGGATCGGTTTGCTTCACCGCGGATGCACGATAGGCGTCGGCCAGCTTGAACCAGATGAGGTCCCGCGTGGCGTCCGTCTCTGTGGCTTCAGTCAGAACCTTAATCGCCGTGTCGTAATCGCCAGCCGTCGACGCCTGCGTGGCAGCGGCGAGCTTCTCATTCAGCGCTTTGACTGTGTTGGTTTCTTTCGCCGCTTTTTCCTGTGCCTCCTGCATCTTCTTCAGTTGCTCGGGGCTGATCCCCTGCTGTTGTGCTCCCTGCGCTTGTTCCTTCTGCATGTCAAAGTCAACTGTAGTTTCGTCCAAACCCACGGGAACATTGGCGAAGTGGAATAATTCTTTGCCGTCCTTCAAAAGCGATATGTTGTACTTTCCAGGCGCAATGCCCAGGGAAAAGTATTCACCCTTGTTGTTGGTTTTTATTGCGTACTTGCGACCAGTCTCCTGGCTCGTAAGCTGGACCACGGCGCCGGTCATTGGTTTTCCTTCAAGATCCTTGCACACGCCCTTTACGGTGCCAGTGGACTGGGTAAAGGCTGGGGTTGCACATAATGCTGCCGCCGCGAGCGCGACCAGCACCAGAACAGCAAATTTTCGCTTCATTTTGGCCTCCGCACTGAACCTGATTGCGACTCTCAACTTCGTAGACTATTTCGGGTCAAGAGAAAATTATTTGGAAAAACGAAAATTCCGGTCAAGCTCCTGGGCCAACTCGGCGTAGCGAATCGGATCCGCCGCCCCTGCCTCACGAAAGGCCCGGAGACGCAGGACGCAACTGTCACAGACGCCGCAAGCGCTGTCCTCTCGGCTATAACAAGACCACGTTAAATCGAAGGGCGCATTCAATTCAAGGCCGAGCCTGACGATATCACTCTTGCCCATGCCGATCAGCGGAGTCAGGATCTCAATTCGTCCTTCCTTGGTCCCCGCTTTTATGACTTCGTTGTAGGCTCGATAGTAGGCCGGGCGGCAATCGGGATATCCCGAGCTGTCCTGTTCTACCGCTCCGATATATATTTGCTCCGCGCCCAGCACCTCGGCCCAACTTACTGCCACCGCCAGAAAATGCGCATTTCGAAAGGGCACATATGTGACCGGAATTCCCGCGTCCAGTTCCCGTCGGCTGTCTGCCGCCTCAGGAACTGCAATTCGAGGATCGGTCAAAGCTGAGCCGCCCACTGCCCGTAGCGCCTCATTGCGTACAACCAGGCGGTCGGAAATCCCTAGGCGCTCACAGATCCCGTCAAATGCTAAGCGCTCGCGCCGTTCCGTCCTTTGCCCATAGCTGATATGGACTGCCGCCGCGGCGGAGTCACGGCTGGCCAACGCGGCACATACGCAGGAATCCATGCCGCCGCTAAGCAGGACAACCGCGCGCTGTTTGTCTTCACTCATAATTTAGATGCAGGCCAGACTTCCCACGTCAGAGGACAACATTCGGTGACTATTGAAGAGCAGCCCTTCCAGGGCCGCGTTACGGACGATTCTGCCTTCGGGCCTAGACGCCTTTCAGCGCCGGGTCCCAGATGAACTTATGAATCTGCAGCCCCAACCGCGCCGTTAAATTGTCCGCCAACATCCATTCCGCCAGCTCACGAGGATCCAGAAGACAATGGGAACAGCCCCTCGCACCCTCTGCATCCTTGCTAAAAGCCGGCGAAAAAAGCACCGCATTAACCCGCCGGTCCAAGGTGTGACGGGCCAGGAAATCGCGAGCGAACTCGTAATCGATCCGATCGCTAAGCACAAACTTTATTTCATCCTGCAATCCCAGCGCCTCCAGATTCTCCATGTGAAAGCTATTGGGCTCGCCGGAGTTCGGGCACTTTACGTCCACAATCTTTACCACCCCTTTTGGCACGCCCGCCAATGGACGCTCTCCGCTGGTCTCGAGTAGTACGGTGTAACCTGTATCGAGTAGGCGCTGCATTAACGGCACCACCTCACGCTCCTGCAACATGGGTTCTCCGCCAGTAATTTCGACTAGGCCGCCGTCGGGGCTCAATCGTTCCACTTCTTCCAGTACCTCCTCAAGCGCCATGCGGCGGCCGCCGGTGAAGGTGTACTCGCTGTCACACCAGGAGCAGCGCAAGTTGCAGCCAGTGAGCCGGACAAATACGCATGGCAACCCGGCGTGCGTGGACTCGCCCTGGATCGACTTATAAATTTCGGTAATCTGCATCGGACTTAATCCGAATAAGTTGCCGTGGTTGTGTCGGTCTCGTAGACGGTAACATTCTTCACCCGCACCCGGCCCCCGCTAACCCGATCGAGTTTCAGGTTGGCCTCATCGTAGAAATACTTGGCCAAATTTTCGGCCGAGGGATTCAACGCGGTAAAAGGCTCCAAATCATTGATCATTTGATGATCGAGGCGATCAATCACATCCTTCATTACCTCACGCAACTCTTTGAAATCGAGCAGCAGACCGGCCTTGTCCAACTCTTTACCGGCCAGCGTCACCCGAACTTTATAGTTGTGCCCGTGCGGATTCTCGCACTTGCCTTTGTAGTTGCGCAGGTAGTGTCCAGCAGCAAAAGAATCTTCGACGGTGACTTCGAACATGAACCCTCTTGACGGTCCGCATAAACACCAGCTGGACCGCAGGCTACGCCGTAACAGCTTATTGTACCGGGGCTGCGGCAGGATGTAACCTGCGGAGCTTCGGCTTGCAGGAACGATCAGTGGCCAGTCGAACCCACTGACTACTGGCCACTGACCACTGACCACTTGCTCTTGAAAGTCTCCGTTGCCGCAACATCCCCAATGGTCCGAATATAATCTTTTCGTCATGCCCGTCGCGAGTAAGGACCCATCCAAAAAGATTGAAGACTTACGGGCGAAGATCCGTCATCACGAATACCGCTATTACGTACTCGACGATCCCCAAATTTCCGACCTGGAATTCGATCAGCTGATGAACCAGCTAACCAAGCTGGAAAACGAGCATCCGGATCTGATAACCGCCGACTCTCCCAGTCAGCGCGTAGGCGGAAAACCTCGCGAAGGCTTCCTCAAAGTCAGGCATTCCTCGCCCATGCTCTCGCTCGATAATACCTACAGCGAGGACGAACTACGCAATTGGGAACGCCGTGTTCATGAGCTGAGTGGGCAGAAGGAAATCGAATATGTTTGCGAGCTGAAGCTGGATGGAATGTCCCTCGCACTGCACTACGAAGACGGGAGGCTCATACGCGGCATTACCCGCGGCGATGGGAGTGAGGGCGAAGATGTAACTCTGAATGTCCGTACCGTACGTTCCATCCCTCTTTCTATCTCGAAGGAAGCGCTCAAGAAGGCCGGTGTCCCAGCGAACTTCGAGGTCCGCGGCGAAATGTTGATGCCGATTGCCGCATTCAAGAAGATGAACGAAGAGCGCGAAAAGAATGGTCTTTCGCTGTTCGCTAATCCACGAAATGCAACCGCCGGAACAGTTCGCCAACTGGAACCGAGCATCACCGCTCGACGGCGACTCGATTATTTCGGCTATGCCCTGCTGCATAACGGCCGAACCTATTTCGATCGGCACTGGGAAACCTTGAATGCGCTCGATGCCCTCGGCTTCAAAGTTAATATTCGCAGAACCCTGGCAAAGGATTTCGACGCAATTTGGACATTCGTCCAGGAATGGGAACCAAAGCGCGAAAGTCTGCCCTATGAAATCGACGGCATCGTGGTGAAGGTGGATCGCACTGGTGTGCAACGGGAGCTCGGTTATACCGGGAAAGCACCGCGCTGGGCGATTGCATACAAGTATGCCGCACGATCGGGAATCACTCGTGTCGAAGACATCATTGTGCAGGTCGGCCGCACCGGCAAACTAACCCCTGTGGCCATGCTGAAGCCGGTGCCTATCGGCGGCACTACTGTCAGCCGGGCTACGCTGCATAACATGGACGAAATTGAACGTCTGGGCGTAAAGCTCGGCGACTGGGTGGAGGTCCAGCGCGGTGGGGATGTAATTCCCAAAGTGACGCGCGTCCTGGAGGACAAGGCACATCCACGCGGACATAAGTCTTTTCACATGCCGGAGAAATGTCCCGTATGCGGCACCAAGGTAGTGCGTACAGAGGGCGAGGTTGACCATCGTTGTGTGAATGCCAATTGCCCGGCCAAGTTGCGGGAAACGATTCTGCACTTCGCCTCGCGCCACGTGATGAACATCGAAGGCATGGGCGACGCTCTGGTCAATCAACTGACCGATCGTGGTCTGATCAAAAACGTTTCAGATATCTACAAACTCACCCAGGCTGACCTATTGCAACTGGAGCGTATGGGTGAGAAGTCTGCTCAAAATGTCCTGAATGAAATTGAAGCTTCAAAAAAACTCCCACTCGAACGCGTAATTTATGGCCTGGGGATGCGCTTCGTGGGCGAACGCACAGCCCAGTTCCTGGCCGAGCATTTCGGTTCCATGGATGCACTCATGAACGCCAGTCAAGAGGAACTGCTGGAAGTGAACGAAATCGGACCACGTATCGCGCAAAGCATTGCTGAATTCTTTCAAGAACCGAAAAACCGCGAGCTCATAGATCGCTTACGCAAAGCTGGTTTGACCTTCACCGGCAAAAAGAGACATCGCGGAAGCGCGCTCGCCGGCAAGACGTTCGTATTGACCGGCTCGCTGACCCGCTACGCCCGCGACGAGGCTAAAAAAATGATCGAAGATGCAGGAGGACGCGTATCCTCATCGGTCAGCAAGAAGACCGACTATGTCGTAGCCGGAAGCGACGCTGGTTCCAAGCTGGACAAAGCTAAAGAATTGGGGGTTAATGTGATCGGCGAAAAAGACATGGAAAAGTTGCTGGGGAGAGCCTGACGTTCGGAGTGAAAAGTTTTGCGGAGTTGCACGCCCGGACAGACAATCAATTTACATTCTGGTGACAATATCCTTCCGCTCCTCGCTTAAGCTTCACGCGCCTGAATAGCGGCAGATTTCCTGGCTCGTGATGGAGCTTAAGACCGCCGCCTGACCTAGTTCACCAAACAGCACAAGGAGGAATTATGCGAGTCCCTCGACTCCGCAATAAAGCATGTCTTTCAGTAGGTATTCTGCTGGCGGTTGTGATTTGCGCTTCCAGCTTGGCCAATGCTGCATCCTACAAAGCGGCGTTCTTGACCGCGGATCAGGCCGGGGTTGCTCCCAACACTGATCCTCACCTAATCAATCCCTGGGGAATTAGTTTCAGTTCCACCGGCCCGTTCTGGGTTTCGGACAACAATTCGGGCCTCTCCACCATCTACGACGGTACCGGTAAACCCCAGTCTCTCGTCGTAACTATTCCGCCGGTTGGAGGCGCTACATCGGGAACTCCCACGGGCACTGTATTCAACAGTACCGTCGGCTTCGTCGTTACGAAGAACGGACACTCAGCGCCGGCGGCATTTCTCTTCGATAGCGAAGACGGTTCGATTACTGGATGGAGCCCGACAGTGGATGCCACGAATGCCGTGGTCGCCGTGGATAACTCGGGCTCTAATGCTGTCTACAAAGCCATGGAACTCGCCAACAATGGTACTGGTGACTTCCTCTACGTCTGCAATTTCTTCAGCGCGAAGGTTGAGGTCTACAACAATAATTTCGTTCAGGTAAACCTGGCTGGTTCGTTTACTGACCCTAACCTTCCGGTGGGATTCGCTCCGCACAATATTAGGAATATTGGGGGACAGCTTTGGGTAGCTTATGCCAAGCAGAATGCGACCAAGACTGACGCTGTTTTGGGACCTGGTCTGGGTCTGGTGGATATTTTCGATCTCAATGGAAACTTCATCAAGCGATTTGCCACCCGGGGCAGACTAAATGCGCCTTGGGGTTTAGCCTTGGCGCCGGCAACTTACGGCACGTTCGCCAACGACGTTCTGATAGGCAACCTCGGAGATGGCAAGATCACCGCCTATGACCCGGTTACCAAGCTCCCTAAAGGACAACTCAGCAACGCCGGAGGAGGAGCAATTGTACTGAAGGGCTTGTGGGCTCTCACCTTTGGAAATGGTGGCTCAGGCGGGAGCAAGGACGTTCTCTACTTCACTTCCGGTCCCGGCGCTTATGCCCATGGCCGGTTCGGAAGCATTACGTTTGTTCCGTAATGATC
Source organism: Terriglobales bacterium (assembly GCA_035489695.1). Lineage (GTDB taxonomy): Bacteria > Acidobacteriota > Terriglobia > Terriglobales > Acidobacteriaceae > 40CM-3-55-5. Next base: position 3,551 of record DATHJP010000631.1, on the reverse strand, counting down.
GATCATAGTTGTTGTTCATTCTGGGCGAGATTCGAGCCTCGATTCTCGCTCAGGATGAAACCGCTCACCCCAGGGCCTGTTTAATTCTCTCGTACGTCATGTCCAACGTTTCCGGCAACATTCGAGTTTCACCAATCACCGAAATGAAATTCGAGTCGGCTACCCAGCGCGGCAGCACGTGCATGTGAATGTGTCCTGCCACTCCCGCTCCCGCGGCCTTACCGATATTCATGCCGAGGTTGATTCCGTCTGGCTTATAGAGCATACGCAGCAACTGTTCCATCTTCTGTGATAAATCCATCATCTCGTGTGCGGTTGCGACCGGCAGTTTCTGCAGCTCATCGAGATGGGCAAAGGGAACGATCATGGAATGCCCCGGAGTGTAGGGATAGGTGTTGAGAACTATGTAACAACGCTGGCCGCGACAGACGATCCGGGCTTTCGCGTCATCACCTTGTTTCGGCAAATCGCAAAAAATGCAGCCAGAGGCCTTTTCCGCACCGGTGACGTACGCATATCGCCAGGGGGTCCAGAGATAATCCATGGCACCGCAGAGTAGCAGATGGCGGCAGCTTCCGAAACTTAGTGCTTGCAGGACGACTGCGCTCGGCTCAATCAGCGGCAAAGGCGCGGACCGGCTTCCAGGCGGTTGCCCTCAGCATTCGCATCTTGCTTCAGTTGGTGTTTGACACTGTTTACAAGCGATTGCTATAGTCGAGAGGTTCTCCGTTAGGAGCGGGTTCTTTAGCAGTCCGACCGCTGGGATTGTCCTAGTTCGTTCGCCAGGACGGGCTCAACACAACCTAAGACTCACGCCAGCTGTCCGTACGAAAAATAACCCGCATCTGACTCGCACGATGTGCGAGGAATACCGCAGAAAGGTCATAATCTTGTTCGACGATAACACCGCCCACAACCTGGACTCCTCAACCTCGACAACACTTGCCGAGCCCAGTACGGGGTCTCCTGAGGCCTCGACCCCAGAAGCCTCCACTCCGCGTCCACAGTCCGAAATGGCTCACCATCAGGACGACAAACCGGCAACAACCGCTACCACCGAGGATTTCGCCTCGGCTTTGGAAACTTTCACCACTGAAACTGAAGAAGCCGCGAGCCAGGACAATGTTCTCAAAGGCACCGTCCTGAAGCTTACCGCGACCCACGTCGTCGTGGACATCGGCGCCAAGTCCGAAGGCATGTTGCCGCTGGCTGAAGTGCTGGATCACGAAGGCAAACCCAAGTTCCAGCCCGGTGACGAAATCGATGTGATGCGCGACAAAGGCCAAGCCGAGGAAGGGTACATTAACCTTTCCCACCAGAAGGCACAGCGTCTACGCGCCTGGGACGAGATTGAGAAGGCTTACAACGAGAAAAAGCCCATCGAGGCCACGGTGGTCGAACGCATTAAAGGCGGTCTGACGGTGGACATCCTCGGGGCCAGGGCTTTCTTGCCCGGATCCCAGGCGGACCTGCGGCCGGTGCGAAATCTGGATGCAGCCAAAGGCCAAAAGCTGGAAGTTGCGATCATCAAGCTCAATAAGAAACGCGGCAACATAGTAGTTTCGCGTAAGCAGATTCTGGAAGAAGAGCAGACGGAAAAGCGCTCCAAGACTCTGGAACACCTGGAAGAAGGTGCGGTGCTGACCGGAGTAGTCAAGAACCTGACCGAGTACGGCGCGTTCGTGGATCTGGGCGGAATTGATGGCCTGCTGCATATCACCGACATGTCGTGGGGCCGCCTGACGCATCCGCGAGACTTGGTAAACGTCGGCGATCAGATCCAAGTCAAAGTACTTAAATTCGATAAAGACAAACAGCGCGTATCGCTGGGATTCAAACAGCTCACTCCCGACCCCTGGCTGGACGCGTCGCATCGCTATCCGGTCAGTGCACATGTAAGCGGACGCGTGATCAGCGTCACCGACTACGGCGCCTTCGTCGAGCTCGAACAGGGTATCGAAGGGCTGGTGCACGTCAGCGAGATGACCTGGTCTAAGCGTATGAAGCACCCTTCAAAATTGGTGAATGTCGGAGATCAGGTAGATTGCGTCGTGCTCAGCGTCAATCCTCAGGAGCGGCGCATCTCGCTCGGAATGCGGCAACTGGCCAGCAATCCGTGGGACGCCTTACACGAGAAGTACCCAGTCGGAGCCACCGTCGAGGGACGTGTACGCAACCTGACCGATTTCGGTGCATTCATCGAAATCGAGGACGCCATTGATGGACTGGTGCACGTCAGCAATTTGAGCTGGACCAAGCGGGTGAAGCATCCCTCAGAAGTGTTGAAGAAAGGTGATCGCGTAAAAGCCATTGTGCTGGCGATCGAGCCCGACAAGCGGCGCCTCTCACTGGGGGTGAAGCAATTGCAACCCGATGTATGGGAAACTTTTTTCCAGCAACATCATGTGGGCGATGTCCTGCACGGGAAAGTGTTGCGGGTGGCCAGCTTCGGCGCATTTGTAGAAATCGCTGAGGGTATCGAAGGACTCTGTCATAACTCCGAAGCCGTGGACGGCAACGGACAACCGATTCATCTCGAGCCCGGCCTGGAGCACGATTTCAAGATCATCAAGATGAATCCGGAAGAAAAGAAAGTCGGCCTGAGCATTAAGGCGGTAGGGGAAGAAGCCTCACGTACCGAGGTAGAAGCCTACAAACACCCGGTTTCCAGCACAGGCGGGTCCACCATTGGCGAGTTGGTATCGTGGAAGCGAGCCGGAAACGAGAATAGCTAACCGTAGCGCCGGCGTCTCGCCGGCACCCTATATGACCAAAAAAAAGCTGCCATTTCTGGCGGCTTTTTTTAAAACATTGATCTCACTCGCAGCCGAAACTATTTCGCATCAATCTTCAGATTGATATTCACCTGCTGCCGATTATCAAATTGGCTCACAGTCTTGGTGTCACTTTTCCGCCCGTTGTACTGTGCGTACACCTCGTAGTCAATGTTAGGCGACAGGGCCGGAAAGCGGTAAACACCATCCGCACCGACAATGTAGGTCTTCACGGTTCTGCTGCGCGGATTTGAAAGGTACACCACAGCAGAGGGCAGCGGATTATCTGCGTGATCGAGCACTTTGCCCATCAGCAGGCGGCCAGCGTCTCCCTTATCTTTGTCGTAGGACGGGCTCGCCATTGCGACAAGGCCAGCCAGCAACAACATGACCACCGCAACCACCCGATAAGTTTTCATGAGGTGTCCTCCCCCAAATGGCCTCAGCTCCCCAAGCTGTGGTTTCTACTATCTTAGATGCAAACCAATGTCGGCTCTCTCGTCATTTTCGATGTGCACCGTGACCTCGGTACCCACCCGTAACTGCTTGTCGCTGTTATACTTATAGCCTTTCAAGTCGGCCCATGCCACGTAATCGGCCTTGCCCGCAGGAACCCGCTGGGCAAACTCGCCATTGTGGTCGGAATAGAGCTCCCAGCGCGGCTTCTTTTCATCTACGCAACGGATCTTAACCCTGACACCAAACCGTGGGTGATTGTCCGGTCCCCAAACAGTGCCAAAAATCAGGGCGTAAGGTTTTCGGATTTCTTCTGCTCAG
>DATHJP010000630.1:0-7761 GCA_035489695.1 Terriglobales bacterium | reverse complement strand
AGGTTCGCAGCTGACCATTGACGATCTCGCTCTGAATCTTGACGACTTTGATGGGGGTCGCGGCCGCCGGCGGCGGAGGTGGAGGTGGCGGTGGTGGCGCCACCAGAAACGTCATCAATTGCGTTTTGGGTAAGGCTTCCGTGTACAGAAGCGGGATGAGGATCAGAACGCCGAGCAGAATCATTTGCAAGACAAACGAAAACAACGTGGTTGCTCCGCGCTTGGTCTTAAGCTTGCCACCTGATTCGATGAGGCTGTCTTCAAACATAAGGTTTTCTCCTACACAGACCCTACGTATCCCTTAGACACCGCTGTTGCCCTCTTTGCTCCCGAGTTCTTATTTCCCGGCAAACCCTCCACTTGACCAATACGTTCCGTTAAATCAATGACTTACGAATGCCGGGACTACACTGCTCGCCGGCGGCTACTCTCTTTGCCGACACCGACCATCGGCGCCTGCTTACCTCGTTTCGACCGCCAATCCTGATAGGCGACCAGGATCGGCGCGGCAATGGCAATCGAGGAATAAGTCCCGATCAGAATTCCTATCACCAGGGCAAAAGAGAATCCGTGCAACACCTCGCCGCCGAAGAGGTACAGAGCCAAAACTGTGAGGAACGTTAACCCTGCTGTCAGAATTGTCCGGCTCAGGGTCTGGTTAATGCTCTTATTGACAACGTCCGACAGCTTTTCGCGGCGCATCAATTTCAAATTCTCGCGGATACGGTCGAAGATCACAATCGTGTCGTTATTCGAATAACCAATCAGCGTTAGGATGGCTGCGATCACGGTGAGCGAAATTTCTTTGTTAGTCAGCGAAAACGCTCCCACGGTAATCAGCGTGTCGTGAAACACCGTAACCACCGCAGCCACACCATAGATCCATTCGAAACGGAATCCCAGGTAGACCAGCATTCCGGCCAGCGAGTATAAGACAGCAAGCTTGGCTTGCGTCTGTAATTGTTTGCCGACCTGTGGTCCGACGATTTCCACGTTCCGCACTCCGAAATCAGAAAGGTAGAAGCCTTCGCTTAAAGCCGAGATCACTGCTGGATCGGCAACGCCCTTAAGTTCGTCGAAAGAACTGAGCACGCCGCCCCGGGTTTTGTCGCGATAAGCCACGATGGCCTGGGCTTGCGCCGTATACCGCTGATTAGCATCTGTTCCCGCATGCAGCGGATCCTTCTGCAACAGGTAATTCGCCAATGCCAAAGAGCTGGTGTTGTTCAGGTCCAGCTTGCCTTGCGGTGCATTCGACTCAAGAGCATTGATGATCTGCAGCTTGCCCCGGTCGAGGGCCTGCTCGTTGGTTTCCTTTTCTTCGAGTGCAACCAGCACCTCATTGTTGGCCGCCGGCCCATAACGTTGGATGCGCGCATTGTGCAGACCCGCGCGGTCCATCGCGGCCCGGATGGCGTTGTCATTCGGTGCGTGCGAAAACTTTACGTAAACCAGCGTGCCGCCGCGAAAGTCCACTCCCAGCGGGATGCCATGCCAGAAAAGCATGGAAAGAACACCCGCCACGCTGAACACTAACGAAAAGGCGAGAAAATACCACTTTTTGCTGAGAAAATCTATGTTTGGATTACGAAAAAATTCCACGCCGCTTTGAACCTCTTATGTTTTTGTGACTAGATGCTTAACGCTTCGCCGCGCTGTTTGCGGCTCAAGATCCAATCGAAAATCATTCGCGAAACGAACACCGCGGTAAACAGGTTCGCCAGTAGACCGAAGGTCAGCGTGACCGCAAACCCGCGCACCGGACCCGTACCGAAAATGAACAAAATAAAGGCTGAAACGATAGTCGTCACGTGGGTATCGACGATCGTGACCCAGGCGTGACCGAAGCCCTGCTCCACCGCTGAAGGGGGAGTCTTTCCGTTGCGCAGCTCTTCTCGGATGCGCTCAAAAATCAGCACATTTGAATCCACGCCCATGCCGATAGTCAGGATCACTCCCGCAATGCCCGGCAAGGTGAGCGTTGCTCCGCTATAGCCCAGGAATCCAAGCAGGATAATCAAATTCAAGATCAACGCCACGTCCGCATTGATTCCCGCGCCGCGATAATAAATCAGCATGAAGATCAGCACCGCGAGCATGCCGATGATTGCAGCCTGCACCCCGGCGCGGATTGAGTCAGCTCCGAGCGACGGGCCCACCGTGCGCTCTTCGAGATACTTGATGCTGGCAGGGAGGGCTCCCGAGCGCAGGATCATTGCCAGGTCCTTAGCTTCCTGCTCAGAAAAACGGCCGTTAATGACGCCGGTATCGTGAATTTGCTCTTTGATGACCGCGACCTCTTGGACTTTGTTGTCCAGGACGACGGCAAGGTTGTCGCCTACGTGCGCCCCCGTGAAGCTGGCAAATCTCCGCCCACCTTCTCCAGTGAGATTGAAATGAACTGCTGGTTGCCCGTTCTCATCGCGCGAGGGATCCGCAGTGCGCAGATCGCGACCAGTGACAGCAGACGCCCGCGATACCAGATACCAGGTTTCTCCGCTGTCACTGTCACGAGTGCCGATGCTTTTGCCTCGCATCAAGACTGCATCCGGAGGCAGCACTCCACCATGCTCCTGCAGCGCCGCTTGCTCACTTGAGTAGGGGCCACCCAGGGACTGGCGAATTTCCAGCATGGCGGTGGACTGCATGATTTCTTTCACTCGTCCGGGATCGTCTATCCCCGGCAGCTGCACCAGGATTTGATATTGTCCCAGCCCGTGCGCCTGGATGATGGGTTCAGTGACGCCTAACTGATCGATACGATTGCGGATAGTCTCGATAGCCTGGGTTACCGCCCGGTCCTTCAGTTCAGTCAGCGCCTGCGGTTTCATTGAAACTGTCCAGGTGTTCTCGGCTCCAGAGGTCAACTCGTATTCGGGCAAGCGGTCGCTGATGATCGAGCGCAAGTCGGCACCGGACTCCGGCGGGACACCTTTGATCACAACCTTGTCGGGATTATTGACTGGGTCGGGCTTGGTGATCTCCGCGTAATTGATTTTGCGGCTGCGCATATCCGCCTTCAATCGTTCGACGGCGTTGTCTGAGTCCACATTGACAGCGTCGTTTACTTGTACTTGCAGGATCAGGTGAGTTCCGCCTTTGAGATCCAAGCCCAGGTGAATCCGATCTTGGAGAGAAGCCAGCAACCCCTTCCCCGAAAATTCTTTCGGAATACCGAAGATGCCGATTAGAAAGACCACCAGCGTGGCCGCAATGAGTCCGAGTTTCCAGCCTAAATTCTTGTTCATGATCTAATTTGTGATGTTGATATCAGTTTAGATGCCACTTCGATCGATAATCGCAAACCGCTGCTACTTGCCTGGCTCCTTCTCCGTAGTCACCGACAGGATTGAGGCACGGCTTACCTCGAGGCGCAAATTATCCGGCGGCACCCGCAGATGAAGATACTCGTCCTTGATGGCCACGATAGTGCCATGAAGCCCGCCGCTGGTGACGACCTTATCCCCCGTTTTCAATTCCTGCAGCATCTGTTGCCACTTTTTCTGACGTCGCTGCTGCGGCATGATCAGCAAGAAATAAAAGATGGCGAACATCAACGCCATCATCCCCAGGAACGGCAAACTGGTCCCGGCCCCTTGCGTTTGCACTGCCAACAGGTATTGCAAGTTCATGAAGACCTAGAAATCAGTTTTGCTCATGATTGCACCCGCGCCTTGCCGCGCTACCGGTGCAAATGATTATTGAGGAGTTATCTTCTTATTCAGGCCGGATGTCCTTCAGCTTCAGGCATGAACAGGGAATCGAGCCAGGTTTCGGTTGAGACTATACACCTGAAAGAAAACAGGCCCTCTTCCCAAGCGCAATAGAATGACGCACCCTCCGCATGGTGTCAAGGTAGAAGCTCAGGTTGTGGATGGTATTGAGAACTTGCGCCAGCACTTCGTTAGAGGCATACAAGTGCCGCAGGTAGGCTCGGGAGTATCGTGCACATACGCGGCATGCGCAATTCGGGTCAAGCGGCGACTGATCGTTCGCGTAACGGGCCTGTTTGATGGAAACCTTGCCTTCCGAAGTAAACAACAGGCCGTGGCGCGCCGCTCGGGTAGGCAGCACGCAATCCATCATGTCGATTCCCAGCGAAGCGTACTCGACAATCTCCTCGGGCGTTCCCACGCCCATGAGGTAGCGGGGCTTGTCAGCTGGCAGATGTTCGATTGTGGCCTCTACGACTTCCGGGGTCAGCGATCTCGGCTCCCCTACGCTGAGACCACCGATGGCGTATCCCGGAAAACCGATTTCTACGGTACGTTCCACCGATTCTTTCCTCAATTCGAGGTCCATTCCGCCCTGCACGATACCGAAAAGCGTCTGATGCTGACCTTCCTTGATGCGGTCATCATTCTGAAACCATGGAACCTCCTCCTTGTGCTCGTCAAAATAATTCTTGCTGCGTTCCGCCCAGCGCAGCGTGAGTTCCATCGACTGCAGCACTCGTTCCCGTGGGGCCGGGTATTCGGTGCACTCATCGAACGCCATAATGACGTCGGCGCCCAATCCTACCTGCGCTTCAATTGCGCTCTCTGGACTGAACGAGTGAGAGGATCCGTCGAGGTGTGAGCGGAACGTCACCCCTTCCTCATTCACTTTGCGCAGTTCGTTGAGGCTGAAAACCTGGAAGCCGCCGGAATCCGTGAGAATCGGGCGTGGCCAGGCCATGAAGCGATGAAGCCCGCCGAGACGCCTGATCTGTTCGACGCCAGGTCGCAGATAGAGGTGATAGGTGTTGCCCAACAGGATTTGTACATCGAGCTCTTCAAGAATATCTTGTGAGACGCCTTTTACCGACGCCAATGTCCCAACCGGATGAATACCGGAGTCTCGACTTCCCCATGCGGGGTGATCAGCCGGCCAAGCCGCGCCGCCTCATACGTGGATTCGACCTGGAACTGCAAGGACATTTTGTGATTGTAGCAATCGGCAATGACCAGCTATTCGTTTGCTCGATCAAAATCCCCGCCCAAGCGGAGCTTGAACGGGGCACCCTCGGAGGTTGAGTATCCCCTTAATACCTTTCGCTTCAGCGTTAAGTAGGGTAAAGACCTGATCGTCTGCCGACCATACGATGTGAGAAGCTCACAGCATGGAATTGGAACTCGCAACCTGGCTGGAGAAGGTTTGGGATGCATTGTCGGAAGAGGATCAAGCCAAACGAGATGGCCTGCTGAAAGAAGCTAGCTCGTTCCTCGAACAGCAACGCGATCAAGCCGAGGCGCCATAGCACTTCGCATCTCTAGTCTGTGCTGGTTCATTTCCACCGCACCCAGTCCACTGTAAGGCCCTGACATCCAAGCTGCTCCAGCGTTTTGGGCCGGTTACTACAACTTGATAGTCCCCACTCTACCTTCAATCACCGATTGCGAGCTTCTGCTCCCCTGAGTACAACCATCAGGAGGCTTCTCCTCGGAAGAGCATGGCAAGGGGGGATTGTGTATTACGTTATTGAAGTAAACCGTTGGTGCATTGCGTTGCATCGCGAGACCTGGATGCGCTTGACCTATCGGCGGGACTACTTGCCAGAACGACAACTATGGCGGGATTTCCTGGTCTCGGCGGAGCCCCTTCCCGCAAAGAGCGAATAAGCCGGCGAGGTTCTGCAATGCTCATCGCTTGATCGCTTTTTCGGATTGGCCAGCCGTGGGCTCATCTTGCACCCTCTGGTCCCCTTGTACATTCTCAAGTTTCTGCACGTTGCCGCTAGGCCAACGGATTTCAACGTTCTGCACCATCGACTCCCCACCAATTCCAAAACGCACGCGCTTATCGCCGGATGAAAGATAGCTGCCCGCACGCCGAGCGCGGAGGTCATACCAGTAAAGCTGTAATCGGCTGGGATTTAGCCGCGTCCTGCCCTAGAAGAATCGCGATCAACAAGTGAGAAATACAGAGGGCCGATAGAAAGCGCATGCGAGCGGCATATTATAGCGTGGGTTTTTGTTTGTCGGTCAGGAGGACAGAGGTCGAATGAATCGATTCCATCAAGCCATCCTTTTTGTTGCAGTGCTAGCCGCAACAGGAAATGCGCAGAGTGCACATCCCGATCCGGTGGGCGAATATGTAAACGCTGAAATGCAACGGCAACATATTCCAGGATTGGCGCTGCTGGTCGCGCGTGACGGCAACATCATTCGGGCGCAGGGCTTCGGAGTATCCAACCTGGAACACCAAGTCCCGGTGAAACCTGAGACTGTATTTCAGTCCGGCTCCATGGGTAAGCAGTTCACGGCAACCGCCATCATGATGCTCGTGGAAGAAGGAAAGATCAGGCTCGACGATCCCATCACCAAGTATCTAAAGGATGCTCCAGCAAGTTGGGACAGTGTCAGCGTGCGGCAACTCCTTAGCCACACCGCCGGCTTCACCGATTATCCGGACAGTTTCAATTTCCGCGCTGACTACACCGAAGAGCAGCTCTTCAAAATTATCGCCGGTATTCCGCTGGCTTTTCCGCCGGGAACAAAGTGGAGTTACAGCAACCTGGGTTATGCCACTCTCGGAATCCTGATTCACCAGGTGACGGGCCAGTTTTACGGAGATTTCCTCCAACAGCGAATCTTCCATCCACTCGGAATGCAGACCACGCGCATCATCAACGAGGCCGATATTATTCCCAACCGCGCCGCGGGATATCGTTTGGTCAAGGGAGAGCTGAAGAATCAGGAATGGGTTTCTCCTACCGTGAACACAACGGCGGACGGCAGTCTGTATTTCTCGATTCTAGATCTGGCGAAGTGGGATGCGGCCCTTTACACCGAAAGACTCTTGAAGCGCTCCAGCCTCGACCAGATGTGGACTCCCGCCAAACTCAACAATGGTTCGCCGAATCCTGATCATTACGGATTTGGCTGGTTCATCACTACTGATCACGGCCGGTGTGTAGTTGGGCACAGCGGCGCCTGGCAAGGATTCAAAACTCACATTTCGCGCTATGTGGATGACAGATTTACTGTCGTGGTTTTGGCGAACTTAGCCAGCGCTGACCCAAAAAGGATTTCCGATCATGTGGCTGAGCTGTACCTGTCAGGAAAGATTCCGTAGAGTGTGAAAGCAAAGCTGCACAACTATGGCTTTCCAATACTCAGTTCGAACAGTTGTAACGGTGACTTTAACTGAGGCCATCTTTATACTCTCGCTGTTATCGCTGGCATGCGCGCAAGAGTGGCCTTTCTACGGCGGCGATTCCGGCGGGACACGGCACTCTGCGTTGCAGCAGATCAATCCCGGAAATGTCGGCCGCTTAAGACCAGTGTGGACTTATCACACCGGGGAAGTCACACGCGGAGACCGCAGCACCGAGCGGCATCGCATTGCTCCCTTCGAATCAACTCCGTTGGTGATTGATGGCGTACTTTACTTCACCACTCCTTCCAGCCGAGTAATTGCCCTCGATGCGGAGACCGGCAACGAGATTTGGAAGTTCGATTCGCAAGCCGGACTCCCCGGCCCGCGCCGGTTTCACCAGAATCGCGGGGTTGCGTACTGGCAGGACAAAACAGGAAGCGACCGTCGGATTCTCTACGGAACCTTCGACGCACGCTTGATCGCCCTCGATGCCCGGACGGGGAAGCCCTGTCGCGATTTTGGAAAAGACGGTGTTGTCGGTCTGCGTGAGGGATTGACTGGCTTCCAGCCGGAGACGGAATATGCCGTCACCTCACCACCCGTTGTCTATCGTGATCTAGTCATCACCGGTGCTGAAGTTCCCGAATATCCTTCGAAGGGCCCCAGCGGCATGGTGCGAGC
>DATHJP010000629.1:0-2203 GCA_035489695.1 Terriglobales bacterium | reverse complement strand
CAGGGCTGCGACGTTCGCGTTGTGCCCGTGCGCCTTGCAGAAGCAAGAACAACAATGGAGTGGGGCATTACGACAAAAAAACCCACTTCTCGAAAACCGCGAGAAGTGGGGCACCCTCTCAGGTTTTACAGGTGCGATCCATTTGTCAGTTAGTGGGGCTTAACCCATCGCATCGGTTTGGCTTTGGACTTCACTGGCGCCTTCTTGGCTACGCCTTCGGTGCTGATCAGCGCCAAGTAGTCTCGGGCGTTGAATGGGTAGCGGTGAGTGGATTGAAACAGCTCATAATCAAGGCTCGAGCAACTTTGCGGTTACCAGGTCTTCGAGGGCGCAGCCGACGCTTTTAAATAATGTGATTTCGGAAGAAGTCGTGCGCCCTTGCGTTTTGCCTGCAAGCAATTCATGGAGGTCCGCGGCAATGTGATCGCGGCTGATTACTCCTTCTTTTATAGGGATCAGCAGGTCTCCAGCTTCGGCGAGCGCGCCGTCGTAGGTGTCGACGACAATGTGAGCGCGCTGAACCGTGCGGGAGTCGACCTCACGCGCGTGAGGTTGGAAAGCGCCGACGAGATTCAGGTGAGTACCGGGTGGCAGGAGGTTGCCGTCGAATAACGGAAGTTGGGAAGTGGTGCAGGTGCAAAGCACATCGGATTGAGTGACACAGGTTTGGGCATCCACGGATTCCACTGGCCGGTTAGTTTCCTGCGACATCTGCGTGGCGAATTCGCGGGCCTGGGCGGGATGGTTGCCGCAGACCAGCACACGTTCAAAACGACGCGCCAGCGGTAGGACTTGAATGTGGGCGCGGGCTTGACGGCCGGTGCCGAAAATGCCAAGCACTCGGGCATCTTCGCGGGCGAGAAATTTCGTGGCCACGGCGGATGTTGCCGCAGTGCGCAGATCGGTGAGATAGTTCGCGGACGCCATAAGACGAGGGCGTGCGGTTTCGGAATCGAAGAGCAGATATGTGGCCTGGATGCGATCTTCTTGGAGCGCTGGTTTGTCTTGCACGACCACTAGTTTCATTCCCATGACGTTGGCGGCGCGGTCGTAACACGGCATGATGAGGAATACGCCCTGGCTTGTGGGTAGGTGAGTGCGATTAGGAATGACCGTGGTGGCGTAGCGGTCGCGGAAGGCGAATTCGATTGCGGTGATGACTTTGGCGGGGTCGATGCGTTGACGGACGTCGTCTTCAGTGAGCGTGGTCATGATGGAGAGTGCAAGGATAATGCAAGAGTCAGGTGCCCTGGGGCTAAAGCCCTTTATCCAATTTGAGGCCTTATCGCAGCGCTGAAGCGCTGCGCCGCCCAAAAGCAACCGCTAATTCAAGAATCGACAGCGCCATCCAACAAGCAAGATCTAGATTAAAGGCAACAGCCGCGGGCGGGGGCGCCCGCGCCACACCAGTCAAATCCAAAAACTGCACGGGCGCTGGTAAGATACTGCGGCCAATAAACAATGAACCGCGAATATCACAAACGTTATAGCAGTGAGTTGCATCGAGAGATCGAAATGCTTGTCTTCGGACACGGCGGAATGCCGCTACTGGTGTTTCCAACATCGCAGGGGCGGTTTTACGAATATGAAGACCGGGGAATGATTGGAGCGCTTCATCCGAAGATTGAGCGCGGCGAGGTGCAGGTGTTTTGTCCGGATTCGGTGGATAGTGAGAGCTGGTACAACCGGGGCGTGCATCCGCGGCAGCGCGTGCAGCGGCACATGGAGTTCGAGCGCTATCTATTGTACGAGTTGCTTCCCTTCCTTCGCTGGAAGAACCAGTCGTTGCAACTGGCTGTTACCGGCTGCAGTTTTGGCGGGTATCATGCGGTGAATTTTTCGCTCAGGCATCCGGATGTGGTGACGCATTGCGTGAGCATGAGTGGAGCGTATGACATACATCAATTTCTGGATGGATATTACGACAACGATTGCTACTTCAACTGTCCGCCGGATTTTCTGCCCAACATGAATGATGAATGGTTTTTGAGACACTACCGGCAGATGAGGATCGTGCTGGCATCGGGTGAGTGGGACATGTGTCTGGATGCGAATGTGAAATTGTCGAATATGCTTCATGCGAAGAGTGTGCCGCATTGGTTGGATGTTTGGGGAGATCATACGGGGCATGACTGGCCTTGGTGGGTGAGGATGGCGGTAAAATACTTCGGCTGATTTGGTGCCGAAAACGCAAGGTCCTTCG
>DATHJP010000628.1:0-2316 GCA_035489695.1 Terriglobales bacterium | reverse complement strand
TCAAGCTCGGCGTGGGTCGGCCGGCAAATAGTCGTTCACCAGAGTGAACAATTCGCGGCGCAAGAACGGTCCACATGCCAAAAGACCCGAAAGCAGCGGCGACTTATTGTTGCATCGTAGAGGAGAATTTTCCAGTGTGCTGACGAGGCCGCCGCCGCTCTCCACGAGTGCCGCGCCCGCCGCAATATCCCATTCATTCTTCGGGGTAAGAGTGAAGGTTGCGTCCGCCAAGCCCGCGGAAACCAGAGCTAGCTTATAGGCTACGGATCCCATGGGACGGATTTTGAAAGGAGCATTTTCAAATCTCTTCCACTCACCGCGCTTCACTTCGCTGCGACTGGCGAGGACCAAGGCGCCTTCCAAGCTGGTTCGTTGACTTGGTTGAGAAGGAAGTCCGTTGTAAGTAACTCCGGTATCCACTGAACCCAAGAATACTTCGTTGGTGGCAGGATTAAGGATTCCTCCGGCAATAGGACGGCCATTCTCCACCATCGCTACCGAGACACAAAATTCGGGTATGCCGGCGACGAACTCACGAGTGCCATCCAGAGGATCCACCACCCAGACGTGATTCTTATCCAGCCGGGTGAAGTCGTCCAAAGTCTCTTCGGATAGCCAGCCTTCGCCATCGCGAAGCAGTTCTTTGCGAAGGACGCCGTCGACAGACCTGTCGGCTTCGGTCACCGGATCGTGGCCAGCCTTGTACTCGGCTTCGATGGCTCCGCAGGTAAAACGGCTGAAGACAGTACGGGCGGCCTCCAAAGCGGACTGGATGCGCTGCAGAATCTCACTACGGGAATGATTGGTCATATGGAGTCGTAGTCAAGCCCAAAGCATGCGGGCGCCTGTGGCCAGCAATACGGTACATAGAATTCGTCTCAACCACAGTACTGGAACGCGGGTGCTCAAGTAAGAGCCGAGCAGCCCCCCCGGGATGGAGCCGATGAGGAGAGCGCCTACGAGGGAGAAATCAACATTACCCAGCCGCCAGTGGAGCAAGCTGGTCATGCCGGTAAGCGCCACGGCATGCACGATGTCTGTGCCGACCATCACTTTGGGAGGGAAGCTGTAAAACAACAGCAGCAACATCATAATGATGCTGCCTGAGCCAACGGAAGTCATGCCCACCAGGAAACCGGAGAACAGTCCGATTACTGACATGCCGACAAAGGATTTCATCGTAGGCCGTCGAGTGGCTACGTGTTCCTCAATTTTGGTTTGGAAAAGCAAAAGGATCGGAATGCAGACCAGAAGGAGTCCGACCGCGGATTTAATAAAATCGTTTACCCCGCTTCCATAAATATTCCGGAGATGAGCTAGAAAACTGACTCCGAGGATGGAACCGGGGATACTGCCTGCAGCCAATGCGAGGACTACTCTGCGTCGAACCGTTCCCTTGCTCAGGTGCACGCAGCTGCTGCCGATCTTGGTTACAAAATTAAAAAGGGCATCCGATCCAACTGCAACGATCGCAGGCACCTTGAGCCCGAAAATCAGGATTGGGAGCAAGAGAACGCCGCCTCCCAACCCGCTCATGCCGATCAGCGTCCCTACTACAAAGCCGATCAAAATCTTGATCGTGATTTCCATGCCAGAACCGTTAAAAACTAACGCAAGTGTCCGCTTTCAGAATTATGCCGACACTCCATTGACTCCAATGAACCCCTCCCGCTC
The DNA here is from genome assembly GCA_035489695.1 of Terriglobales bacterium. Classification (GTDB taxonomy): domain Bacteria; phylum Acidobacteriota; class Terriglobia; order Terriglobales; family Acidobacteriaceae; genus 40CM-3-55-5. The sequence continues at coordinate 642 of DATHJP010000628.1, read as the reverse complement.
CAGGTGCAGGATGATCTGCTGGGCAGCTTCTTCGGGCGACACGTCGGTGGTGTTGATGATGACCTCTGCATCCTTTGGTTCCTCGTACGGATCCGAAATCCCGGTGAACTCCTTAAGAATCCCTGCCCGGGCCTTAGCGTAGAGACCCTTCCGATCGCGCTGTTCGCAAACTTCCAGGGGTGTGGCGATGTGTACGAGAATAAATCCGCCGAGAGGCTCGATCATCTCGCGCAGTTGCTTGCGAACTGCATCGTAGGGGGCGATCGGAGCGCAAATGGCAATGCCACCGTTTTTCGTGATTTCCGATGCAACGTAGCCGATGCGCCGGATGTTGATATCGCGATGCTCCTTTGAGAAGCCGAGTTCCGAGGACAGATGTTTTCGCACCAGATCGCCGTCCAGCAGCGTTACCGGGCGGCCACCCGTTTCCAGGAACTTGGTGCGAAGAACATTGGCAATCGTTGATTTTCCGGAACCGGAAAGTCCGGTGAAAAAAATGGTTACGCCCTGTTTGTGCCGTGGCGGATAACTGCGACGCAGCTCATGAACCACCTCGGGGTAGGTGAACCAGGCAGGGATGTCGCGTCCTTCATTCAGTCGGTCGCGCAGTTCGGTGCCGGAAATATTCAGCACTCGGGAGCC
>DATHJP010000627.1:0-4645 GCA_035489695.1 Terriglobales bacterium | reverse complement strand
TCAACAAAGAAGTACCCGAATTTTTCACCCGCATTCCCACCACGGAGAACCTGGCAATCTCAATCTGGCAACGCCTGGCGCCCAAACTGAAGACTGCCCTTCTGCATCGTGTGCGCGTCTATGAGACACCCGATCTATTCGTTGATTTCTACGGTGAAGCATGAAGGCTCATCTCACTCGCCGTTACATGTTTTCAGCTTCGCATCGCCTGCACAGCGACGCCATGTCGGACGCGGAGAATGCCACAACGTACGGCAAGTGCAACAACCCGTATGGCCACGGCCACAACTACGCGCTGGAGATAACAGTCAGCGGGCCGGTAGATGAAAGTACAGGCATGGTCTGCAATCTCACCGATCTCGACACCTTTGTTGAGAAAGAAATCCTGGACCGTTTCCATCTTCAGAATCTGAATACCGTTCCTGAATTTGGCCAGGCCGTTCCCACGACCGAGAACTTAAGCACTTCCATCTACGATATTTTGCAGCGTGGCTTTACCCACGCTCATCTTGAAAAGGTACGAATAGAAGAAACCATGATGAACTCTTTCGAATACGCCGGCGGAAATGAGATCCGTAAATAGGCACGAGAGCAGCGGCAGGCGACTCGCCTGCCCCGTAGCGCCGGCGTCCCGCCGGCTTTTGAAAGGTTTTGGGGAAAAAGAGAAGGCCACACCATGACACCAACCGTTGAAACCACCACCCTAACCAGCGCCACCTTTGAAAATCTGGTGCGCGAAATACTTGTCCGTCTGGGCGAAGACCCTACCCGTGAAGGCCTACTCCGCACGCCCGAACGCGTTCACCACGCCTTCCAATTTCTTACCAAGGGCTATCAGCAAGATCCCGACACCATGCTCAAGAACGCCCTCTTCACCGTCAGCTACGACGAAATGGTGATCGTCAAGGATGTCGAGGTCTTCAGCCTGTGCGAACATCACATGCTGCCTTTCTTCGGCAAGGTACACGTGGCGTACATTCCCAACGGCAAAGTGATCGGCCTCAGCAAAATTCCGCGCCTGATCGAGATTTTCTCCCGCCGCCTCCAAATTCAGGAGCGCCTGACCACACAGATTGCGGAAACCATTCAGAAAGCTATCCAGCCTCAGGGCGTAGGTGTGGTCATCGAAGCCCGCCACCTCTGCATGATGATGCGAGGCGTAGAGAAGCAGCACTCCTCCGCCGTCACATCTTCCATGCTGGGCTGCTTCCGCGACGAGCAGGAGACGCGAACCGAATTCCTGTCCTTAATTAATCACCGAAACGGTAGCTAGCTTGCCTGCGAAACGCAGCTCAGCGCCAGCCCTCTCCAACCTTCGCGGAAAAGTCGCGCTCATCACCGGCGCTAATCGCGGCATCGGCTTGGCCATCGCTCGCGCGTTGGCATCGGAAGGATGCAACCTGGTCATCACTGCGCGCGATGAACCCACGTTGAAAAAAACTGGAAGGGAATTGGCCCGCCTCAAAGTTCGCGTTCTTCCCCAGGTCTGCGATGTGCGGGATCCTGTAGCCGTAAAAGGTCTTTTAGCCGAAGTCGAACGGAGATTTCATCGGCTGGATATTTTGATCAACAACGCCGGCATCGCTCACCCCAGCCAGAACGTGGATAAGCTGCCATTCGAATCCTGGCTCCAAGTCATCGATACCAACTTAAACGCTCTTTTTCTGGTGACCCACGCAGCCTTGCCTCTGATGAAGCGTGGCAGCGCCATCGTAAATAATCTTTCCATCGCAGCCAAACGGGTCTTTGCCGGCTCCTCCGCCTACAACGCATCCAAGCAGGGTGCTTTGGGATTCACCAACACACTCCGTGAGGAACTGCGCTCGCAAGAAATTCGCGTGATCGCACTTGTCGCTGGCGCCGCCGACACAGAAATCTGGAATACTCTGTGGCCGGAAGCTCCACGAGAAAAGATGATGTCGCCCCAGACAGTAGCTGTCGCCGTGGTGAATGCGCTCAAATTACCGCTTGAAAGCACCATGGAAGAACTCGTCATTCTGCCCACCGCGGGAACTTTGTAGGAGCCGATCGTCTTCAGCGAGGATGCCCGCTTGGGGAGATTCACGCTCGGGAAGGGCACGACTTCAGTCGTGCCGCGATGATCATCTTCAGGAGGCTTTAGCCGCTGAGGTCTGCTCTCCGCGGTCTCTACTGCTTTCTACCACGTCCCATACCTATCTCTTCCGGCTCTTTCAGGAAAGATTTTTATGAGCACGATCCCCGCGACAAATCCCCCCACATGGGCCCAGAACGCAACGCCGCCGGTCTGGCCGGAATAAGCAACCGCACTCGCTGCGCCACTAAGAAACTGATATACAAACCAAAAACCTAACATCACCCACGCCGGCAAATAAAAAAATCCAAGCCCAAACCAGGTGAGCAACCGCGCCCGGGGATAAAGAACGAAATACGCGCCCAATACACCAGCAATTGCGCCGCTTGCCCCCACGTTAGGCACACCGGAAAAAGGATTCAGGACAATCTGCGCCAGGGAGGCAATGAGTCCGCTGACCAAGTAGAACGTCAGATACTTGAAATGTCCCAAATGGTCTTCAATGTTGTCCCCAAAAATCCACAGAAACCACATGTTCCCGATTACGTGTCCCCACGAACCATGCAGAAACATCGACGTGAACAGGGGGATAAACGCACCTACCGGGTTGATGTCACCCGCTCCCGTTACCACTGCAGTCACGTGGGCCGGTATCATCCCAAACTGGTAGATGAAAAGTCGAAAGTTCTCCGGACCCAGTGCCGATTCGAAGAAAAAAATGATGACATTGATGGCAATCAGGAAATACGTGACGTAGGGAGTGCTGAATCGTGGCTGGTCATCACGGATGGGAAGCATGGCCTTGACGCCGGGAGAGCTTCAAAAATTGCCGGCGTGAGTTGACTGCGATGCCGACCACGTCCACGATAGCAGAGAACCGTTATGAACGGAGTCCTGGTAATCGACAAGCCCGCCGGTCTGACCTCGCATGACGTGGTCAATTGCGTGCGCCGCATTTTCCAGCAACGCTCGGTTGGCCACCTGGGCACCCTGGATCCCTCGGCTACCGGTGTACTGCCCCTGGTCCTCGGCAATCTCACCCGCTTGGCTCAGTTTTATACCAGCGCCGAAAAGATCTACGAGGGAGTGATCCGCTTTGGCTTTGCAACCGACACTTATGACGCCGCAGGCGAGCCGGCCGGTCCGCTGCAGAATGTTAAAGTGTCACTTGAACAAGTGCGCGAGGTGGGCGCGCGTTTTCAGGGTGTGATCGAGCAGATGCCTCCGCCATTTTCGGCTAAAAAAATTAACGGAGTACCTGCCTATCGACTCGCGCGCAAACACCAGGAAGTACCGCTTAAGCCGGTCCAGGTAGAAATAAAAGAATTCGAAATTTTGGACGCCGAGGGCGACCATGCCAGCTTCCGCGCCCGGGTCGCGTCGGGAACTTATATGCGTTCGGTCGCCCACGAAATGGGCCAGCAGCTTGGCTGCGGAGCGCACTTGTCATCCTTGCGCCGGATTATGCTCGCCGAATTCGACCTAGCCGACGCTCACACCCTCGAAGAGGCCGATACCGCTGCCAGCGCAGGTTTGCTGGATGAAATCCTCATCCACCCCCGCAAACTTCTGCCTCAATTTCCATCCGTAACCGCAAATGAAGAAACCGCTTCCCACATCCGCAACGGCCGCGCCGTCAACCTCGCGGAACTTTCCCGAGCCAGGCAGGTAAAAGTTTTCTGCGGGCAAAGGGAACTGATCGCCATCGCAACCCGGGTCGCCGGTACTCTGTTCCATCCCAAGATCGTGCTGGCCGCAGAGCCAGCCAAGCAATTAGCAAGAAACACGTAGCGGCAGGCGACTCGCCTGCCCAGCCGAGCAAAGCTCGGCAGCCCCACTAGGAAGGGAAAGCCAAATGCATCCCGAAAACTCAATAAGACTTGTTTGAAAGCAGCCCAAAGGGCGAAACAGCTTAGCCCAGGACTTCAGTCCTGGGTAGCCGGTCGAAACTAAGGCAGTCCCGAAGGGACGATCAGAGGCAAAAGAGTCGTTGCAGCTGAGCAGTTGGATCAGCCACGAGGGTTCGTAGCTTTTGGTTTTCAAATCGTAAATCGTAAATCAAAAATCGAAAATGCTTCCTCATCACTTCAACATCGGCGCACAACAAGGCTTCTGCACCGGCTTGGGCTCCATCAATTCCACCCGCGTGAAATTCGGATCATAAAGGTTGAACTGCCACTTGCCATCACGACCAATCTCTGGCTTTTCGTCAGACTTATACCCGCGCTTGAGCGCGGTCTCATAACCAGCCTTCACACTCGGCACACCCAGCGCCAAATGGTGCATCACTCCGAGTTCCTTCGGATCCGGGTCGTGCACATTCAACATGTATTCCAGCCAGTCAGTCCCATCAGGGACGCGCATGTCGACCCAATCCGTTTCGTTACCTTTCATACCACCATGCCAAATCTCGTGGAATCCGAGAATGTCTTTATAGAAACGATCGGCTGCGTCCCGATCCTTCACCACCACGCCGACATGGATGATGCGTTGCGAAATCCGCGTCGAAGGAAGGGCCTTGCCAAAACTGAGGGTATGCAATGATCCCGGCCTGAACTCCACAAATTCGACGTCGTGGCCGTCGGGATCAGT
>DATHJP010000626.1:0-5124 GCA_035489695.1 Terriglobales bacterium | reverse complement strand
AAGTTTGTTTCGAAGCTGCCGCCGCCATCGTTGCCAAGGGGAACACGATTTAGGCATTCGCCGCGAAAAGGCCCCACTTCTCGAAAACCACGAGAAGCGGGGCATCCCTGTCAAACCCTCTCCGCGATATCGCTGCGCTGCAGATCTGTCCAGGTTGGGGATACGATTCGTTGTGCGCAAGATCCTGCAGAAAATCCAGGCGAGAAAATATTTAGCTCAGGAGCGCTGGCGGAGCTCGGCTGCGAATGCCGCGCCTGCATCGGAAACGTGGTCACTGGAATGGCTGGACGCCGCTGCTTCCACTTCCGCGGGTGGCCGTCGTTCTAGAGTTCCGAGAATCGGAGTTTCTTCGTGCAGCAGCGAGACAAATCGCTGCTCAGCCCAAAGCGTGCCGATCAATCTCTGTTGCCGGCGGTTGAGCACTTGTAACGGCAGCTTTTCAAAGTGTCGAAACATCCAGAGCAGGTAAACGCGCTGCGAGAGAGAGGGGTTGAGATAACGCGGCCCCATCGGAGTCAGAACGCGCAACACTCCGGCCGATAATTTTTCCGTCCACATTGCCGAACTCACCAAAATGTTGGATTTGCCCCGGCCAGTAGGGCGCAGCATTATTGCACCAATCTTGATGCATGTGTAGTGAAAAATTCAGGCTTTTAGGGGGTTTTGGAGCCGGACGGCAAATTTTAGATTGCACAATAAATGGTGCAATCTGGAGGCGGGATCAACCCAGAATCTCGGGCAGCATATCGATGCTGCGAATATTCGCGGCCACCCCAAAATCGCTGCCATCGATACTATCTTCCACACGAACTACCGACGCCCGGCAGCACACCCAGCGCTTCTCTCCCTGGGTCAGTTCCGGGGGCAGAATCAGCACCATTTCTAAATCGCTTCCCTCGACGATGTGTGAATCGGTGTAGAGAAAGATGCCGCTGCTGCTCAAGTCTCGCGTATAGCCGGTGGCCTCAATGGCTCCCTGCTTGAATTTGATAGAGACCGGGACACGCACCGGAAGGCGCTGTCGGACGCGGCGTTCAGACTTACGCTCGGCCATGAGAGACGCCGAGATTACCACAGGGACGGGCGAAGTACGAGTTACGAAGTACGAGTTACGATTTGGCAACGCCTAGAACGAGAACTTGGCTGCGAGCTGGATTCCACGCGGTCCGCCTCCCCCAAGGAATGGATTGCCGATGCCCACGTCGCCGGTGGCGCTGAGCGGGTAGAAACCCGAACCTACCTCACGATTTCCCGCGAGTTGGAAGCCATTGAAACCTGCGTCCGCAATGAACGCGGGCAGGAACGGATTAGCGAAATTCGGATGATTGAGAACGTTGAAGAATTCGGCTCGTAGTTGCAGATTCACACGCTCGGTGATGGCTGTGGTCTTGTATATCGCGAAGTCCCACTGTTTGAACGCCGGCCCGCGCAGCGAGTTGCGGCCCAGGTTTCCGTAGTGCCGCGTTCCGGCGACGCAGTCGGAAGCGGCGCCATTGGCACCCAAAGTCGGATCTATTGTGCATGGAATGGCGAAAGAACTCAGCGGGAAGAACTGATACGGATTGTGATCATTCTGGGTGAGCGGCCCGACCACATCGGGCCGGTCAAAGCAGTCGCCTCCTCCGCTGAAGTCATCCTGGCAGTTGTAATTGAACTGGTACGGTTGGCCGCTCTGCAAGCTCACGCTGCTGTTGACACCCCAGCCATTTTTTAGCCGCTGCAGGCTGCCGCCCATCTTCGGAAAGTCGTAGCCAAATATCCAGCTGAACCTGTTGGTCAGGTTGAAGTTCGAAGCCGCATATTCGCGCTGCGGACTGGTGCTGTCTTGCGGCTGGGCTGCGTTCGGCTCAAAGTCTTCTCCATCGCTGGAATTGTCCATGGAGCGCGACCAGACGTAGTTCACGATTGAGGTCAAGCCCTTCCAGCGGTCGATCCGCAAACTAGTCTGCAGTGAGTTGTAATTCGACTTGCCCGTCGAGTTTTCCTGCAGCACGTAATAAGCAGCATAAGGATTTCCTGTTCCATAACCGCCGAATGGACGTGCTGAGCTGCCGAAATCCTGAATCGAGCCAGGGGCGCATCCGGTGGCGGGGTCGAGAAGACCAAGGTCGCAGGCGTTGATAGTTGCCGCGCTCGGTTGATTGATGTCGAAGAAGCGCCACAGACGATGTCCCTGAGATCCCACATAGCCAACCTGCAACACGGCGTGACCCGAAAGCTGCTGCTGGATATTCAGGTTGTAGTTTTCCATGTACGGCGTCTTGATATTGCGGTCAAATGCAAACACGTCGCACTCGAAACTGAGGCAACTGGGCGTGTCATAAACCGGCTGGCCAGGATTAAGCGCGCCGGTGATGACGGCTGGGATGATCTGCGTGCCACTCGGTCCAACCGGGTTATAAGCTGGTCCGGGAGCAAAGAAGACTGGATAAGGCAGGTGGCCTAATACCATGTCCTGGGAGAAAGCGTCAAAGAACACTCCAAAGCCTGTACGCACGACCGTACGGCCCTTGCCAGTCACATCCCACGCCAGGCTGGCGCGTGGAGCGAAGTTCTTATAATCAGGGTTGTAGAGCTTGTCCAGCCCAGGTTGCCCCACTTGCGTCAGCGTGAATGTACCCAAACCGGTTTGCGGAGAAACGCTGGTGATATTGCTCAGCAGATTATTCTTCTCCCCGACTACGCCGGAATAATCCCAGCGCAGGCCGTAATTGAGAGTAAGGCGCTGCGAAATTCGATAGCTATCCTGTAAATACAATCCGTAATTGTTTTCAAAGGTATGACGTATGGTGTTCCCGGAATATTGAAATCCGCTGGATAGATTGCCAGCCAGGAAGTCCGATAGATCACCAAATTTCATTCGTCCGCGAAAATACTTGTTGAGGTATTGCTGAATAGTTGTGCGGTGGTAGTCAAAACCGATTTTTATATCGTGCTTGTTAAGCTTCCAGGAAAAGTTGTCGATGAGCTGATCGTTACTATCCACCCGGTGACGGGGAAGGCTATTGTTCGCGCCAAGCTGTCCGAACGCAAAACCGTTGACGTAGATGATAGGTAGACCGGAATCGGTCACACCTGATCCCGAACATCCTGCGGTGGTGCTGGCGGCGCAGAGCCCAATCGAGCTGGGGTGAAAACTCTGGTCCTCCGGGAAGAAGCCTTCCGCAAACCGGTTCCAGCCAACGCGCAGCTCATTCACTTTGTTTGCGCCAATCGTGTGCACATAGGAAAGAGAGATCAACTGGACGCGTGTGGGAGTAAACGTGTTGAAGCCCGGCAGCGGTCCTCCTCCAGCGGTTAAAGCCAGGGGGAAGGATTGCACACTGTCGCCGAAGAAATAACGCCCGGTAAGAATATTCTGGGGATTAAAGCTGTGGTCGAGTTTCGCAATGAAGCTGGTTAATCGATTGTAAGAGGGAGTATCGATAGTGGCGTTGGGAGTGCCCCCGCAACCCAGGTCCGCGCCGCTGTGAGGCGCCGAGGGAGTCCCGAACGTCCCGGGCCGGTTCGGGGCGGGCCAGGGATTGCGTGCCAGCAAGTTCGCAATGACCGGATTTGGTGGGCCATTTGCCGCTATATCCGCGGCGATCTGCGCCGGATCGGGCACGCACCCCAGAGTCACTACGCCGACACTTTCCTGCTGTCCCTCATAGTCCAGGAAGAAAAACGTCTTGTCTTTGACGATTGGTCCGCCCAGTGACGCGCCATATTGATTGTTGTGGAAGGGCGCCTTGGGTTGACTTGCCAGATTAAAAAAGTTCCGAGCATCCAGCGCGTCGTTGCGGAAGTATTCGGCAGCCGTGCCATGCAAAGCGTTGGTACCGCTTTTGGTGACAATGTTGACCACAGCTCCCGCATTCCGCCCATACTCCGGTTCAAAGTTGGAGATGACCCGCACCTCGGCCACTGCATCGATAGGGAGAATAGTTGCTGGCGTACCGAAAACCCCGGCTTCGTTGATCGCGGGATCGTTGCGGTAGCCATCGTTCATGTCGGTTCCATCGAGCAGATAGTTGTTGGATCGTCCGCGAGCGCCATTCATCGAGAACTCGCCGAATGAGCCGGGCGAATCGCTGATCTGATCGGGTGAACCCGCAACTCCTGGATTCAGATAAATCAGTTTGGCGTAGTCGCGGCCGTTGATTGGGAGATTTTCAACCGTCTGACTGGTCAGCACTCCGCCCAAATCATTCGTGGTCGTCTCTACTTGTGGCAGCGCCTCGCCAGAAACCTCGACTCGCTCCGAGACCTGTCCAGGTTTGAGCGACACATCGACCCGGCGCTCTCCGGCGACGTCAACGATCACTCCGGTAGTCACAGCAGTCTGAAAGCCGCTCTGGGAAACTGTGACGGAATAGGTGCCAATGGGCAACTCGGGTACAGAGTAGCTGCCATCCGCGCTGGTTTGGGTGACGCGCTGCAATCCGGTGTTTACGTTGCGCACGGTGATTTGAGCGCCGGAAACAAGCGCTCCTGAGGCATCGGTCACCGTGCCGAGAATGGTTCCGCGAAAGGTCTGAGCCACCAGTAAGTTTGCCGCCAAAACAACAAAAGCGAGGATCATCCCCACTCTCATGACAATTCTCCTTTTAGTCGAAGCGAAGGACTTCCCCGCCGTGTTTACCGATGGAGCAATTTTTTGCGCAGTTTCCTGAAGAGGTTCTTGCCGCAGAGCACTTTGGCCTTCCAAGTAACTCATATTGAACAAGGAAAAGGAATTATGTAGTGGCTTAGGGCCCGGTTTCAGGGAAAACGAATTGTAGCGCAATGGAAGAACAAAGCAAACTGGAACAACATCCAGGAGCTGGGCAGCATCTTTCCAGAGTAAAATGAAGGTGTTGGCACGGACATCTCAAGCCAGCGCCCAACAAGGTGGAGAGCATGATTCGCTGGATTGCATTTGATGACGAGACTGCCGAAGCGGTGGTAAGCAAGTTCAAGCGCGGGGGCGCAGAGATTCACCGCGGCGAACCTTTGGACGCGGTGCTTGATTTCGCCAAACCCAGTCTAATGCTCCTACCCTCAACAAAACCCGGTAGGGTCTTGCTAGCGCAGTTTCGGCCTAAGCCCCGAACCGCGACGACCGAGTCAAGGGAACCGATCGCTTTCGAGACTATGGGATTC
>DATHJP010000625.1:0-4509 GCA_035489695.1 Terriglobales bacterium | reverse complement strand
GTCAATCTGATACTCCCGACCCATCAGGCCTGTTTGCTTGGGCTGCTTTTGAATGCATTTACCGTGACATGAACCGGACGAGCGGCAACAGACGCATCGCTCGCAAAGTGGCGATTGTGGCAACAGCACTGGGGCTGTGGGGAGCCCTTGTGCTGCTGTTTGCAGCTCCACTTGCGTTGACCGGCCCCATTTCATGGCGCCAAGCGGTTAGCTTCGGAGGGTCTTTTTGGGCGCTTTGGCTATTGTTCGTGCCTGCCGTGGCGTGGCTTTCTTTCCGCTTTCCCATCGAACGGAGGAGACTCCTTCGGAATGTAGGGCTTCATTTGTTGGCCTGCCTCCTAATGGTCGGCGCCAGCCGGGCTACCTTTCGCGCTGTCGCCCGGCTCTCTCCTTCTCCGCAACGTTCGGAGGCGCCAGGGGCGTTCGGCCTGTTTCTCGCGCTCCGCGCAGCTCTGGACGTTCTGGTCTATTGGTCTTTAGTGGGCGTTTGCCAGGCAATCAGGAATTTTCGAAGCTCGCAGGAGCGGGAACGGCGTGCGGCCGAATTAGAGGCAAGGCTCACAAGCGCCAAACTGCAAGCGCTGCGCATGCAGATCAACCCGCATTTTCTTTTCAACACGCTAAACTCAATCGCCGCGTTGGTTTACGTCAACCCGCGAGCGGCCGACGAGATGCTGGGCGACTTAAGCGAGTTGCTGCGCCGTTCTCTTGATTCGATGGAGGAACAGGAGGTTCCCCTGGCGCAAGAGCTCGAATTTATTGGGGCATATCTCAGCATTGAGCAAAAGCGTTTTGGCGAACGGCTTCGACTGGAACAGAGCGTTCCTGATGAAGTCATGAAAGCCCTGGTTCCAGCTCTCATTCTTCAACCGTTGGTCGAGAACGCCATCCGCCACGGCATCGAACCGCAACGAAGCCCGGGGCTCATCTCGATCGAGGCAAAACAGGAAGATAGGCATCTGCACTTGATTGTCCGGGACAACGGCAGGGGCTTGGCGGGCGCGGACTTAAATAGCTCCGTACGACGTGGTATCGGGCTTGCCAACTCACAAGCAAGACTGCAGGGACTCTATGGCCAGGACCAAAGTTTCTCTTTCGGGAGGGCTGAACCCCAAGGTTGCCGAGTCGATATTCACCTCCCCTTTCACTTGGAGTCGGTGCATGTTCCCACCGTCTCGAACGAGCCAGCCGCATGAAAATCCGAACGCTCATCGTGGATGACGAACAGTTGGCAAGGCAGCGTGTTCGCTTGCTATTGGGTGAAGAACCTGACGTGGAGGTCATTGGCGAAAGCAGGGATGGTTTTGAGGCGGTGGACCAGATCCAACCAACCAAGCCGGATCTGGTCTTTCTCGACGTGCAGATGCCGGAAATGGATGGATTTGAGGTGTTGCGACGAATCCCGCAGGCATTGCTGCCCGTCGTGATCTTCACCACGGCTTATGATCAGCACGCGCTTCGGGCGTTCGAGGTGAATGCGCTGGATTACCTTTTAAAGCCATTCAAGCCTACCCGGTTCAAGGAGGCGGTCCAGCGGGCGCGGGACCTCATTGCCAACAAACACGCCGGCGTTGCCGCCCGCGGGCTTCTCGCGCTCTTAGGTCAGACGCCGGCACCTGCAGGTCAGCTCACTCGATTGGCTGTCAAAACCCCGGGCAAGGTTACCTTTGTGGAGTTGGACCAGATCCAGGCCATCGAGGCCGCCGGAAAATACGCTGTAGTGCATGTCGGCAAGGAGAATCATGTCCTGCGTGAGACCATGAGTTCGTTGGAATCCCATCTCCCCCCGCAACGATTCTTGCGCATCAGCCGCTCGGTAATCGTCAATATTGATCAAATTCAGGAGCTTCAACCAATGTTCAAGGGGGAAAACCTGGTCGTGTTGAAGAACGGAAAGAGCTATCCCACCACGCGTCCGATTCGCGATATCCAGCAAAAACTGGAATTCCGGTAGAGGCTGAGTTTTTCATCTCGCGGGAGGTTTCAAGAGCTTGCTTAAGCTGGCCCATTTCTGCGTGTTCGACGCTGCAGTTGGTAGGCTCCTGACGGCGATCGCAAGCGTTAATCGACTCGGCTGGGAACCAAGTTCATTCCGGCTCGCTGGCTCTTCGCACCAGAATTCCCCGCCTTCGTTCCAAATCGAAAGCCAACTCCCGGAAATCCGCTCACAATGCGGCAGCGATAGTGAATGTGAAACTTGAGTCAAATAGAAAAAAACAATGAAAGCAAGACATCTGTTCCTGGCAATAGCGGCGCTGCTCGTCGCCGGTGGATTATGGCTCGCCCGGACGGGCAGGCGCGCGCATGAAGACCCCAAATCGAGCATGGACGTCAGCGTTAAAACACCACATGAGCAACCCAAGCCCGGCCAGATGCTCCCTCCTCCAGATCCGAATCGGCGGTTTCGGGACTTGACTCCGGAAGAACGGGTCCAACTCGCGAGACGGGGGCCCATCGGAGGATGAGAAGTAACAGCTTAACCCCGACGATCACCCATCACTGAACGATAACTCTGCTTATGAAAACACACCCCCTTGAGGCGAACCGCTGCGCAGGAGTGCGCAACCAATCAGCCCTCCGGTACCTTTGTCGCGCATTTACTCTCATTGAATTGCTTGTTGTGATCGCCATCATTGCCATCCTGGCGGGCCTGCTGCTGCCCTCTTTGGGCCGAGCGAAGGCCAAAGCCTATAACGCGGCTTGTGTGAACAATCTTCGGCAACTGGTGATTGCCACCCGTCTTTATTCCGATGATAACCAGGAGCGCTTGCCGAGTGCGGAGATCCTGCCTACGCAACCGATCGATCCCCAAAATCCGTTACCGCGCATCTGCGATGTCCTGGCGAGTTACGTTGGCAGAACCGCCGGCACGAACACAAACGGCGCAACGGTCTTCAAGTGCCCGTCCGACAAAAAAGGTCGGTTCGCTGCCGAAGGCTCCAGTTACGAATGGAATATCGATCTGAACGGGCATCGCATTGATGAAACCCGAACAGATAGCGCGTTCCTGTTACTGAAACCGGGGGACTTTTCCGGCGGAATTACGAACTTCGTCCTGACGTTTCCTCCGGGAACGACTCCGCTCCTTCTCGATTACGACGATTTTCACCCTCGTCCGCCCAAACCCGGCAAGAATGTTGTCTTTATGGACGGGCACGTGGCACCTCTGGAAGCCTCCGACTAGAGGCCCAGGACGGCAGCGCGGTCCTTCTTCTGGAACAGAACGACTGTCGAGAAGCACCCACCCAGTTACTGCTTTGAGCACCTTCGCTCCAGGGCGGAGTCCTCCGTTCCTTTGGGAAGCGAAGCGTGACGATATCCGCGGACGGTCGGCACCAGGCCTCCGAAGTCCATTTGCGTATAGCGGTGCTTGGCGCAGTAATGAAAGAATTGGCGTAGCCGATAGCTGGACTGACCCACCAGACCCCGCTTCGGCCGGGGTGTCGCCGCAGCGTGTCGCGGAGTATCGTAGGCTGCTTCATCGGGTGGACTGTCCCGAAGGCTTGATGGCCTTCCCCGCCCGCCCCGGCATCCGCTTTCTCTCCTCATCCCACGGCCTTCTGAACTGAGGGTCCTCCAAGGGCTATTGTTACTTCGAGAGCGTGCCGCCTTTGCTCGTCACCAACACCGATACCTATCGACCAGAGCTCCCTGGGGCATATGAGGTTTACCGACAGATTGAGGGACCGTGGTACCTTGTCCTTGAACATGGCAACTGACCAACAAACATCCGACCACGTTTTGGTTACCCCGACATCTGGTCACAACCATCCGGTTATTAGCTCCACAGCATCAATTGGTTAGGCGAATCTAGTAAGTCATCTTGCGATTGCGTTTTGGCAAACAGCTCCAGCAGAGGCACTTGCTCAAACACGTTGACGCTCAAAACCTGTAGCATTTGAGACAGGCTAAGTTCCAGACCGAGCTCCTTGCGGAGGATTGCGACCAGGACGTAAACGCACACCGCGATCCATACTTGGGTCTTTACGGCGTTGTCGCTGGTGCCAAAGAAGTGTTTGATTCGCAAGTTTTGTTTGATCCACTTGAAGAACAGTTCGACGCGCCAACGCAGTTTGTAGAGTTGTGCGATAACTAGAGCTGGCAAATCGAAGTTATTGGTCAGGAAGACTAGCACTTTTCCATCCTCTGGGTCACGGTAACTTACACGGCGCAGCCGATCCGGGTAATGAACAGCGCTCTGGGGATTGGCCAACCTGACAATGTGATCGCTGCGCGGACCACAGCTCCGATCCACGGGCCGGGACTCCAGCCGATTGAGTTGAATGCCCGCTTTGGTGCGTGTGACAAACAAAGCAGAGGCCAGCACAAAGCGGAAGAGTCGTTCGAAATCAACATAGCCGCGGTCCATGACATAGAACGCTCCGGGTTCGACAATCAATTCATCCAGGATCTTTACATCGGCCTGTTTTCCTTCGGAAATCAGGCCGATGTAAAGATCCTGGATGAATTGATTGTCGACCCCGGAGCGTTCTATGTCATGGACCGCGG
>DATHJP010000624.1:0-5359 GCA_035489695.1 Terriglobales bacterium | reverse complement strand
ATTTTGGCGACTGCGTCGCCTGCCGGCGACTGAGCAATGCGAGGCCTTCTACTGCGCGTGGACCCGCAAGGAAGCCTATCTTAAAGCTTGCGGCGAAGGTCTCTCATTCGGCTTGGAGCGCGTGGAAGTCAGTTTTAATCCAGCTGAGCCAGCAATGATTCGAAACGTTGCAGACGCGCCGAACGTGTCCGCAGCTTGGACGGTGAAACATTTGTCACCTGACCCGAATTACGTCGGCGCCGTGGCTGTGGAAGATAGAAGCGTCACATTCAGATTTTTCCGATTGGAGCTCATCTAGCTCCCCAACAATCGGCTTAAGAGCGGGCCCCGGAATTTCTCCGTTATCGCAGTGCACGCGTGCAAGACAAAACCGCAACTTCTCGGCTAGTGCCTCGACATTGCCCGTCGCAAAAAAAGAAACATTGTCTCCTGCGACAGGATGAATCTCGATTCCATCTCCCGCAAGATCGCCCCAGCCGCGTCGGGGATCAATCGCGTATCTGGACCCGATCTCTTCAGTGACAAACAGAATAATTCGGCCGGCGTAAGGCACCGGATGATAGGCTTTGGCAGCCAAAATGTTGGCGTTGTGGTCGCTGAGCACGCGTCGGGCTCTCTGGCCTCCGCCCGCACTGGAGGATTGCGGCAGAGCTCGCCAAAGCGCGCGCGTGAAACTTTGCAGCAACATCCTTCTCAACCCGGCCGTTTTACCAGCGAACACCGCCAGCTTTTCCTTTGTTGGAAGGCTGCGGAGTTTTCGTAGCTCGTGCGTGAATCTTTTCATCAAACAGCTATATGGCCATCCTTTCAATGATCCGGGAGCGGGCGCATTGAACAACACCAACAAAGCAACTTTTTCCCCCTGGATCTGGAGACGTCTGGCCATTTCATATGCGACCATGCCTCCAAAACAGTAGCCACTGATGAGATACGGTCCTTTCGGTTGTATCTTCCGAATCTCTCGCAGATAATAAGCCGCCATGTCTTCAATGGAATTATCCAACTCTTCTCCCGCGAAGCCTTCGAGCCTCAGCCCGTACACGGGCTGATCCGCGCCCAAGGAACGCGACAAAACTCCGAAGTAAAAGATACCACCCCCGTGCCCATAGACGCAGAACAGAGGTGGCTTTGTTCCACCAGGTTGAACTACAATGAAGGAGCTGGACGAGCGCGTTTTTCGGCCTCTAATGATCTCTGCCAATTGCCTGATTGTGGGTGCCTCAAGCAGGGCCGTCAAAGGTAGTTCCATTTGGAAGGTTTTTTCCATTTGCGTGAACAGGCGCGCACCCAGCAGGGAATCTCCACCCAACTCGAAGAAGTCCTGGTCGACGCTGATCGGGTGCATCTTGAAGGCGGCTTCCCAAACTTCCACCAAACGCGACTGCACATCATCCTCCGGAGGCGCCACGCCAATCTTTGCTTCCAGCACTGCTTGCACAATTGTGGGCGGTGGTGGGAGCTGGGCAGGCTCAGCCTTTCTCGAAATCAGAAGGTTGTGTATCCGCACGCCGGGATTGTTCGCCACCTCCTCCAGAATGGCCTGATAATCCTCGAGGACCTTTTTTATCGTCGCCGCGCGGAATAAGTCCGTGCGGTACTCGAGAACGACTTCCAGCTCCGGCTCCGTTTTGAGCCAGACGTCCAGGTCGTATGCGGCGGTTCCGGCGTACAGCGGAGACCAATTCATGGTCAAGCCGTGAACCTCCGGATCACCCTGAGGTGCATTTTGCAGAATGAACATTACTTGGAACGGCGGTTTGCGTGTTGGATCAGCTCCGTTCGCGCCCTCTTTCAACAGCATTCCAAAAGGGACATTCTGCTTTGAATAGGCGGTGAGCGCGGTCTCGCGCACACGCATGAGCAATTCACGAAAGGTTGGATTACCGGCCAGATTGGTGCGCAAAAGCATCGTGTTGCCGAAGCGGCCAATCAATCCTTCCGCTTCCGCCAAGACCCGGTTCGCCCCGCAGGAACCAATGCCGATTTCGTCATGATTTGAGTATCGATGCAGCAAACATTTAAAACCGGCCAGTAGGACCATGAACAAACTCACGCGTTCCTGACGACTCACCGCTTTCAGCGAATTGGCTAAATCGACAGGCATAACGCTGCTCTCTCTCTCGCCCCGCTTGCTGGATCTCGTCGGCCGCGCAAAGTCTACCGGCAAGTGCTCAAAGCCTGTCACGCTCGCTAATTGCGCTTTCCAATACGACAGTTCCGCTTCAAACTTCCCTCGCTGAAGTTGCTCCTCGTGCCATCGCACGTAGTCGCCGTACTGGAAACTCAGCACAGAAAGCGGTGATGCGGCTCCAACTGCGAACGCCCGGTAAAGCTCCGACAATTCACGCGAGAGAACTCCTGTGGACCAGTCGTCGTAAACAATTTGGTGCGCGGTGAGTTGAAAAATGTGGTCGTCGGGCCCCAATCGCATCAGCACGCTTCGAAGCAGTGGCCCTCGCGCCAAATCGAATGGCTGATTGGCCTCCTCTAATGCGTTCTGATCAGAGCGGGCATCCTTTTCTGCCACCGGTAGATCGCTCAGATCGACCATGCGCAAAGATTGGACCGGCGGTGGGACAACAACTTGAATCAATTCGCCGTCCATCGTGCGGAAGACGGATCGAAGTACTTCGTGGCGTCGGACGATTTCCTGCAAACTCTTTTGCAAAGCGTTTTCGTCGAGTGGCCCGCGAATACGGAGAAGAAGCGAATAGTTATAGACCGCGCTGTCCGAATTCGAGGGATCTTCAAACCATGTCTTTTGCTGAACAAACCAGCGAGGCACAAAAAAAGCGTCCTCGACCAGCAATTTCGGGTTTTCTTTTCGAAACTGCCCTAATAAGTTTTTAGGCTCGCATAAAGCTTTGTGCCCATTGCAAACTTGGTTATCCGGACAGCGTGGCTGAAGACCGCTGTTCTGGTTTCCGATATAGACAGACAGTTCAGCGACGGTCGGTGCGTCGAACAATGCCTTGAGAGGCAAGACAATCCGAAAGGCCTTGCGCAATTCGGACACAATCTTGATGGCGAGTAGCGAGTGTCCTCCTAAATCCAAGAAATTTTCACTCATCCCTAGCTCGGACACGCCCAGAACATTTCTCCAAATGCGTGCGACCGTCTCCTCAGTGTTGTTTCGCGGCCCATCGAGCACGCCGTTCCTCACTTCGGCGCTAGTCACCAAGCGATCTTCCTTATGAGGAAGATACTCGCTCAACTCAATAGGTTCTTTCGCCCATTCGAGCACACTCTCCAGGTCTTCCGGGCTTATGATGACTTGTGAAAAATCCGCGTTTACCGCCCGCTTAAAGACCGCGAGACCGTCTCGAGTAAGAATTGCCCGCCGAAGAGCGTCTTGCTTCCACCGTTCTGTACCCGCAAGTGACTTTAACTTCACCAACTGGCCTGTTTCCCTCCAGCCAGGCCAGTTGATCGTCACCGTGTGGTAATTGCGTTCGGTGTTCGATACACAAGAAAACGCATCTAGGAACGCGTTAGCACCCGAGTAGTCGGATTCCGCGAAGGGCCACACGATCGAAGTGATCGATGAGAACAACGCCAGAAAGTCCAACTCGATATCTCTTAAGACGTCATGCAGGACAAGCGTGCCCTGGACTTTCGGCGACAGAACGCTGGCAGCCATTTCCTTGGTCTTGACCTGGATCAAGCCTGCTCTAACAATTCCCGCTGCATGGATCACACCATGAAGCGCTCCAAAGCGCTTTATCGTGTGAGCCACAATTCGGCGCATCTGTTCCTTATCAGCCACATCCCCGACCTGCACGTCGACTTCCGCTCCCAATCGCTCGATCTCCAGAAGTTTCTTGATCACGTCGACGGTTGGCCCCTCGACGTCTTCAGCCGTCAAGCACTGTCGCCAGCTCGCTCTTGTTGGAAACTCCGTCTTCTTGGTGAGCACCAACTTCGCCTGAAATGCACTTGCCAAGTACTTGGATATGGCTAAGCCAATGCCGCCTGTGCCGCCAGTAATAAGATATACACCGTTCTTCCTCAGTCGATTTCCGGTCGCCCGAGCCCCAAGTTCTATTCGGGACGAACGCTTCTTCAGCTCCGCTTGCCTGTAACTCTTTGTCCATCTGAACTTCCCGCGGTACGCAATTATACTGTCCCGGTTTTGTTCACCAAACTCGGAGAATAGCCGTTCGCAGAATCCATCTGTTAGCTGCTCGGTTGACAGTGCATCGGGAAGATCCACATTGAAGCAGGAAACATTTGGATATTCTTTTGGAATGACCCCGCACGGCCCCAAGACCGTTGCCTTTTCCGGACACAATCTCTCCTCTCCGAGTACTTGATGTATTCCATTTGAAACCACTCCAATCCTGACCGGTATGGCGAGACCCAGATCGCCAATGCTCTGCGCTAGAAATAGTAGACTGTAGAACCCTAGCGTGAGGTGCTGCTCCGATTGCCGTCCGCAACCGTTTGCCTCAGCACCTGTGAAACACCCGAGGTGGATGATGTTAAGTGGACGTTCGGACAATGGCCGATTCTTGCATAGCTTAAGGTAATCATTTGGCGAAGCGGCATCTATCTCACAACTACCGTCCTCTCGTTCAGAGTACTTGTGCCCGAGATGGACCAGCGCTGCTATCTCACCGCGTCGCTTTAGGAAATCGCTTAGCTTTGCTCCTAAGATAGCGTCACCGCAAAAAACCAGCCACGAGTGTGACCCAATCCCGCAGGCCTTCGGTTCCATGCCACCTGCGACCTCCGATCTTTCCCAGGAAGGGAAATAAAACCAGCTGTCGATATTCGAGCGAGTGGTCTCGTCGCCTGCTTCCTTCGCAGCGAACAACGACTTTTGTCTCGGTTCGATCCAGTATCGTTTTCTTTCGAAAGGGTACGTTGGCAGCGGTATAACACGCCTTTTGCTCGCTTGATCAAGGCCGGGCAAATCAATCTTGACGCCTGACAACCACAGTCTGCCGATACTGTGCAGCATCAACTCAAGGTCCGAGTTATTCTCGTAATAGTGCCGAAGCGAAGAGACGATCACCGGGTTACCGGCGTCCCGCCGATCCGGATGCTGCGCGGCTAGAACGCCGAGGGTTTTTCCCGGACCCGCCTCGAGAAGAATCGCATTTTTAAATTGCCACAGATGGTGCAATGCATCGCTGAATCTGGCGGTGTGAGTTACATGCCTCGCCCAATAGTTCGGATCCATCGCCTCAGCTTTCGTGATCCAATTCCCGGTTACGTTGGAGATGAAAGGAATTTTCGGCTCGCTCAGTTGAACCTTTCTTACCTCTTCAGCGAAAGTCGGTATGATCGGGTCGAGCATTTTCGAGTGAAAGGCATGCGCATTTTTTACCGGCCGGGTAAGGATATTCCTTTCGTC
>DATHJP010000623.1:0-4621 GCA_035489695.1 Terriglobales bacterium | reverse complement strand
CCGGCGGAGCGCTCAGCAAGCCGGAATAAAACTGCCGGCGTGTTTTGGACTCGGAATGGTTTTTCTTCCCCGATTCGGGGAGGGACCGGCGCGCGATCTCATCGAAGCGCATGCAAGAAGGCTGGGGCTGCGATGCCTGGGTTGGCGAATCGTCCCTACCGATTCATCCATCGTCGGTCCTCGCGCCACCGAAACACTTCCGCTGATCCGACAATGCTTTTTCGCTCCTCAGCAAGAAATAGCGGAGTTCGAGGACACACTGTTTCGGCTTCGCAAAGAAGTCGAGGCCCACGCTCCAAGCGGAACCTATTTCTGTTCGTTGTCTTCACGAACAGTCGTCTATAAGGGACTCCTTACGCCGGATCAACTTCCTGCTTTCTATCCTGACTTGGCCGATCCGGAATTTGAAAGCCACTTTGCGATTTTTCATCAGCGTTATTCGACTAACACGCAACCCAGCTGGTCGCTGGCACAACCTTTTAGATTCGTCGCCCACAACGGTGAAATCAACACTATCAGCGGCAATCGGCGCTGGCTTCGTGCCCGTCAACCGCAATTGCTGCAGAGTCTCGGCCTTCGGTCAGACCTTCGGCTGCTGGAAGAGGGCGTGAGCGATTCCGCCAGCTTCGACAACGGGCTGGAAGTTTTCCTGCGTAGAGGCTACAGCCCGGCTGAAGCAATGCTGTGCATGGTTCCACCTGCATGGGAGAGCGCTCCTAATTTGTCATCGCCTCTCCGGCAATTTCTTGAGGATCATGCCCGGAAGCAGGAAGCATGGGACGGTCCCGCGGCTCTAATTTTCACAGACGGTTTCACAGTCGGCGCCAAACTTGATCGCAATGGATTACGGCCCCTGCGCTACACGTTGACGTCGGACGGCTTGCTGATGGTTGGTTCAGAGGTCGGAATTGCTGATCTGCACGGTAAACAAGCAGTGGAGCGACAGCGTCTGGGGCCGGGCGAAATCCTGCTGGTTAATTCCGTTACTGGAGAATTTCACCGTCCACACGAATCGTTGCAACTTTCCAAAATTCGGCCAGTCTCATCCCCTGTTGCAATGGAGCTGGCCCCGACTACTACGGCATTTCTCCAACCGACACCCGAGCCAGAGAGAGCAATGGCCGCTCTTGGTTGGAGCGAAGATCAGTTTCGTCTTCTGTTTCAACCTCTGGTCGAACAAGGTCAGGAAGCGGTCTGGAGCATGGGCGATGACACTCCTCCCGCTTCGCTTTCCAATATGCGGCGTCCGCTGTGGGATTACTGCAAGCAGCGATTCGCGCAAGTCACCAATCCTCCCATTGATTCTTTGCGTGAAAGCCACGTGATGTCGTTGAAAGTATTTCTCGGCGACAGTGTGGTGCTCAACTCACCGTTACTGGATGGCGGCCAATTGGCGGAGTTGGAACAGCGGCTGGGACATTTTTATCGCATTGATTTTACTTTCCCCATAGAGGAGGGACTCGAGGGCGCGGAGACTGCATTGATTCGCATCCAGGCAGAGGCAAAATCAGCGGCTTCCGGGAACGCGAATCTGATTGTACTGAGCGACCGTGGGGTGGACGACGAGCGTAGCGCACTGCCGGCGTTGCTGGCTTTAGCTGCGGTCTGGAAGTCTATGCTGCAAGCTGGTGCATGGCAGATTCCGCTCGTAATTGAAACCGGCCAGGTCATCGACACCCATCACATTGCGCTCTTGGTTGCAGCCGGAGCCAGCGCAGTTTTTCCTTATCTTGCCTTAGAACAGGCTGTAACCCTGAGATACGATGGTGTCAGCAAGTATCGGGCGTCCGTCGAAAAGGGCCTCCGCAAAGTAATCGCCCGGATGGGAATTTCCACGCTCGCGAGCTACCGCAATAGCCACCTTTTCGAAACCATAGGTCTCGAGGCCGATCTGTGCGCTGAGTTCTTCGAAGACGCAAGCAGCACGCTGGGCGGCAAGGGATTAAGCGATCTACTGCAGGATTGCATCGCACGCAACAGCGCAGCATTCGCCAACGAAGGGCTTGCGTTGCGTGATACTGGTTTATATCGTTTTCGCCACAACGGTGAGCTGCATTCCAGTTCTCCTGAGTTGGTGCGGCGGATGCACCGCTACATTAAATCACCGAGCGACGAAAACTACCGCGCATTCAGTGAACTTCACGATCAGAGAGAGCCAGTCGCTGTCCGCGATCTGTTGGAAATTATCTCCGGCCCTCCTTCACCGCTGGACCAGGTTGACTCCGAAGCGTCAGTCCTTAGCCGTTTCAGTACTCAAGCCATGTCACTGGGAGCAGTTTCGCCGGAGACCCATCGCACGCTAGCTATCGCTATGAATCGGCTCGGCGGTCGCAGCAATACTGGAGAAGGCGGGGAAGACCCGGACATTTACCGAGACGGCGGCCAGGCGAATAATCGCGTCAAGCAGGTTGCTTCCGCCCGATTTGGTGTAACCGCCGAGTACTTGGTCCACGCGGACGAGTTAGAAATCAAGATTGCTCAAGGAGCAAAACCAGGAGAGGGCGGTCAACTTCCGGCGAGCAAGGTTTCGGTTTATATCGCGCGGCTAAGGCACGCTGTCCCGAATATGAGCCTGATCTCCCCGCCTCCTCACCATGACATCTACAGCATCGAGGATCTGGCGCAACTGATTTACGATCTGCGCGCCGTCAATCCCCACGCGCGAATTGGCGTGAAATTGGTCTCCAGCGCCGGAGTTGGAATCATCGCCACTGGCGTAGCCAAAGCGGGGGCGGATGTCATCACCATCAGCGGCTACGACGGTGGCACCGGCGCGTCGCCGATCACTTCCATCAAGAACACCGGCCTGCCCTGGGAAGTCGGATTGCGAGATGCCCACTGCGCTTTGGTGCGCACCGGCCTGCGCGCTCGCGTACGTTTGCGCGTCGACGGAGGTTTCAAGTTCGCGCTCGACGTCATCATTGGCGCACTGCTGGGCGCGGACGAATTTGGTTTCGGCACTGCGGCCCTGCTCGCCATCGGATGCGTGATGGCGCGCCAGTGTCATCTCAACACTTGCCCAGTCGGCATCGCGACCCAGGATGAAAAATTACGGGCGCGTTTTGCGGGAAAGCCGGAGATGGTCGAGACCTACTTCCGCGGAATTGCAACCGAAGTACGGGAACTTCTCTTAGGTATGGGTGCGCATTCCATCGACGAAATCGTCGGCGATGTCCGTAGATTAAAGCCACGCAGTCCGCACTCTGTTCGCTCGCTAGGTAGGCTGCTCGATCCAGTTCCAGACTCTGCTCAAAGAGCATGTCCGCGGGAGGATGACAGCCGATTGCATGTTGAGGTGAACCGCACCGTGGACGAACTCGATATCCTAGCCACGCGGCCACACCATTTCCGGATTACGAACGGGGACCGCGCCATCGGCGCCCACCTGAGCGGAGAAGTGTTGCGACGTCACGGATCTTCGAGTGTGCCGATTACTTATGAATTCACTGGCAGCGCGGGCCAGAGTTTCGCCGCCTTCCTGATCTCCGGATTAAATTTCCGCCTGCTGGGTGAAGCCAATGATTACGTGGGCAAGGGTCTTTGCGGAGGCACGGTCGCAATCACAGCTGGACGAGACGCATCGTTACGCGGTGACGTCCTCGCGGGTAACACCGTGTTGTACGGCGCCACCAGTGGAGAGTTATACATTGCCGGGCGCGCCGGAGAACGCTTCGCGGTGCGCAACAGCGGCGCGCTAGCGGTAGTGGAGGGCGTCGGTCAACACGGTTGCGAATATATGACCGCCGGCGTCACCGTGATTCTGGGACCAGCGGGCTCAAATTTGGGAGCGGGGATGACGGGTGGCCTTGCTTATCTGTTGCCCGATTCGATCGGAGGACACGACTATAACCAGCAATCCGTCCGCCTGGCTCCGATTGAGGTCAGGGAAGAGTTATGGTTACGTCGCGTTCTTCGTAAACATGTGCGTCTCACGGACAGTCCGCGTGCTGCCCGCTTATTGAATACCGGCCGTCCTCTATCTTTCCTGCGCGTTGAACCGGTGCAGCCGCCGTGCACGATAGCTGAAACGTGGGCCGCTATCCTCGGCAGACTTAAACGACCGAAAACTCCGGTGCCGATGGAATTGCCGCAGACGGTATTGTCCGAAGAGCCTGTGCTTATGTGACATCTGCCCGGCTCGACTCTTAGTCTCCGCTATAATCGTGCGATTCATGGACTTCGATCAGCTAGTTACGTTCCTGGAAGTAGCCAAGCTGGGCAGCTTCTCGCGCGCCGGACAAAAAGTATTTCGCTCGCAGTCCGCGGTCAGCGCGCAGATACGCCAGCTTGAGCAGGAATATGGAGACCGGTTGCTGGACCGCTCAGGAAAGGATGTCACTCTAACTCCCGCAGGAAGAGTGCTGTTCGCATACGCCGAGCGATTGCTGCAAATGCGCGACGAATCACTGCTGGCCGTGGCTGATCAGGGAGCGACTCCGAGAGGCACGGTCGTAGTCGGAGCTAACGAAGCGACTTGTCTGTATGTTTTGCCAGACGTTTTCGCTAAATATTGCAATCTGCACCCCGGGGTGCAGATCAGCATTTACCGAAACTTTAGTTACAAGATCATGGAGAAACTGGAAAACGGCACAATTGATGTTGGCATAGTGACCCTGCCGGT
>DATHJP010000622.1:0-3224 GCA_035489695.1 Terriglobales bacterium | reverse complement strand
GATCAGCCCGCCACAAATGCCCAGCACGGCTCCTTCGCACACAAATGAAGCGAGAATGCGCCGCCTCGTCACGCCGAGTGCCATGGATGTGCCGATCTCGCCCGTACGCTCCATTACGCCCATCATCATGGTGTTGGTAATGCTAAGCACGATGATCGCCGCGATGATGACTTTCATTACCGCGACCTGTTTGGAGAAGAGCGAGACAGTCTTGTGGTAAAAATCGGCCAGGTCATACCATGGCACGACTTGGAATTCGCTTGACGGCAGTTTGCTCGCAAGTGAAGCAGTCACTGCCTCAGTGCGTGCAGTATCGTCAAGCAGCACTACCCACGCATGTGCGCCTTGCACGCGCAGCAACTGCTGCGCCGTCCCGATCGGCAGCCGTAGCGCCGAGTCATCGTATGCCTTGGCTATCGTCGAAAACAAGCCACGGACCGTGACTTCCACGGCGTTGGCACCGCCAGACGACTTATTAACCAGCAATACCACTTGGTCACCAATCTCAACGCCAAGATTTCGCGCGAGTCCCACGCCGACAAGCACTCCCTTCGCGTCGCCATCGCTTAGCGGGTCACCCTCCGCAACCACCAGCGACCGGGAGAGTTCGGCTTCCTTGCCCGCGTCAATGCCTTCGCCGACGAACGAGACGGTCGTCTCACCGTGGCTCGCAAGACCGGAGAAGAATAGGCGCGGCGCTACCGTTTGGACGCCGCGCGCGCTGGCCACTGCGTCCAGTGCCCGGCCGCTGGCGGGCAGCAAAAAGTGGAAAGGATCAGAGCGGCCGAGGTCGTAGTACCGCGGTCGCACGACCTGTAGGTGGCCGACATGCGCGTGAATGGTTGACTCGCGCATGTCGAAAAAAATCCATTCGATGAAGCCGCCTGCTAGTATGAGTGCCACAATCCCGAATGTCACGGCCGCGACGGCCATGGCGCTGCGACGCGGCTGGCGACGCAGATTGCGAATCGCAAGCGACAGATCTATCCACAGGTTCTGCATCCTAGTAAGCGGAAAGCCTAGGCCGCAAGGGCCCGCGGCCGCTGAAGAATGTCATCTTTCAGATGAGTTCTCTTGGGGGAGAGCCGCTGCCGGTCCACATCGAAGAAACCGAAACCAGCTTCGCCATCGGATGGGAAGGGCGCTAGCAATTCGACGGCACACATTCGTCTACGAGGACAACCAGTCCCGGCGCCTCGACGCAATCCGAGGCTATCCGGCGAAGCAACTCTTGGGCGCCATCAGCGATAGCTGATCGCCGGCAGCCACCGCGGGAGCACAGAAGATTTCAATATCTTCTAGTTAGTATCTTGCTTGGAGTCGTGCAAAGTGCTGATTATCGGAAAACTTTACGGTTGATATCTGGCTCGTCCCAAACCGGATGACGGCCAATCAAGTCTGACGTGGGCATCTACCGCTGTTTCGTCAACCACGTCACCGTTCAGACCGGACTCTTGTTGCTTCTGATTCTAAAGCGGAATGGGTGTCAGCAGTTGGAAACCACGGTGTTTCCACCGGGTCCGGGCGGTGAGCCCCTAGCCGGAGCGCACCGGATACTTGCGTCGAAGGATTTGACACTTGACCGGCGCGATGCGCGTGGAAAATTGTCTTCCAGCAAGTTAATCTTCGCTTAAGCTGATGAATATCAAGGAAATGCGCATCGCCCCCTAAGGTGTGGCACACAGGTTGCTTTGGCAACGGCAGCCGGAGCTAAGGCTTAACTGGACAGCGGGGGGTGAAGATGAAAAAGCTTATTGCAGCCGTAGTGGCGTCGCTTGGTATGGCCGTTGCCGCGCCAACGTCGGCGATCATCGTCGGTGGGATCGATTTCGGGACAATCGGGTTGCACTCCGAGCTGGAGACAGCGACGTTTGGCGAGACATTTGTCAATGGAGTAGGACAAACGCTGACGGGCTACGGGTTAGTCACCACGGTTAATGGCGACAGCACCTATTGCGCTGACGGAACCGCGAACTGCGCCCTCTACTTCTATTTCCACAACTATACGACTACTTTCTTTAACGGAAGCCAAGTCGAATTTACGGGTGGCGTTGTCGATATCTACTATTCCGGCGCTCCGGCGATCAACTTGCTCAGCCAGAGCTCAGCGGCCGACATAGCTTTTATCACCGGCCAGACGGCATGGGTAGAATTGGTTGGCCATACATTTACCGACCCGATATTCAACGCCACTGCAGGCACCCCGGGTGCGACCTACACATTGAACGGAAACGGCGTGCTCACGGGGGCGAGTTTGAGCGAGAATGGCGAGGGGCTGCTGGACGTTCGCTTTGGTGCATTTGGCCTTCCGGCGGTACAAGCCTACCTGAATGGAAATGCGCAACCTGACGGTCTTGGGGGATTTGGGGACAAGACTTTAACGAGCTCGAGCAATAGTGCCGTTCTCAATCCGTTCGACACATGCACGTTTGCGCCTGGCCAGTTTTGCCTCCAAGGCACGGCGAATCTCCGCGGCGCGACCGTGGTCCCCGAGCCGGCGACGTTGGCACTGCTTGGCCTTGGCCTCGTCGGCATCGTGATAGCGCGGCGCCGTAAGCAGGCATAAGACATCCCTAGCCGGTAACCCGCGTCCAGCGGTAGAAGCCCTTCCCGAAAAGGAAGGGCTTCTGCTTTATTGGTGCCACGCTGTCTTTGGCGCGCGGCGAAACGAGTTCGCGGACCTCAGCTTATTCCGTACCGACCGGGGGCAAGCGTTCGATGGGGATCGAGCGCGTCCTTAATCGATAACAAGAACTTCTTAGTAATTGGATTATTGTCGAAGACATGCGGCGAGCTTTGCGCTGTCTCCCTGTACGGTGGATAGCCAGATTCAATCATTTCGGTTCGGATTTCCGCATACCAGTCTGACGCACGCTGGGTTTCACTCGGATCGGCCTTGTCATAGAAAACCCCAAATAGCAGAAGCAGGGCTCTTGGGCTCTCGATAATTATTTCGACGAAGAAGTCGAAATCGTACTTCCGAAAGATCCACTTCGCCTTGTCGAGCACTTCCCCCACGTTCCTTGACAAAAACGGCACCACCGGTCCGATCCAGATGAATCCACACTGATCCTTGGGAGGGTCGTAGGCGCCCGAGGGCTTCTCGCGGTGGGATTTGAAGTAAACCTGACGCGCAAAGTCGTCGGTTGGAATCCCTCGGAATAGATCGGCAGCCGGCTTGATGGCGTTCACAAAGGCTGGAGATTTCCCCGCCATCCGAGCTC
>DATHJP010000621.1:0-12121 GCA_035489695.1 Terriglobales bacterium | reverse complement strand
AAGATTTATTATCCGCCAACGCGTGATGAGCTGGTCCGAGGACAAACACCGAGACGCCCACGAAGTACAACATCACCGTTGGCACATAAAGCATGTTGTTAGTCCAATAGCACCAACCGGAAAGAAACCCATGAAAATCACCGAAGACTTCTTTGGCCCATAGGTAAACTCCACCTTCTCCGGGATAACGGTGAGCCAGTTCGATCACAGCGATGGCTTGTGGC
Source organism: Terriglobales bacterium (assembly GCA_035489695.1). Lineage (GTDB taxonomy): Bacteria > Acidobacteriota > Terriglobia > Terriglobales > Acidobacteriaceae > 40CM-3-55-5. The sequence continues at coordinate 11,897 of DATHJP010000621.1, read as the reverse complement.
CAGAAGAAAAGCGCGAGGGAGATGATCCACAACCACACCGTCACTCCGCCGTTGGCTGCAATCGACGGCACCACATTGAGGTTGAACACTGCTACCACAAACAGCAGCACCAGATCGACGCGGCCCAGAACCCGCTTCAGATGAGGCTTTTCGACCTCACGATCATGAACGGGCGAAACCTGATCTCGTGGCACACGTTCTGACAACCCCACTCCTTGGCCTCTTCTAGTGGACTGCGACGGCTGCCGTACGCTCCTGCTGAGCTTTCGCCAGAGCTGGCGCGACATCTTCGAAGGCCGCCAAGTGCTGGTCGATATCAGCTTCGGTGTGCTGCACAGAAATCGTCCACTGCTCGTCCCACCAGTAAGGCTGGGCCATTACACCGTGGTTGACCATGCCAAACCAATAGTGGCGCCAGAGATCAATATCGATTGTCAGCCAATCTCGATAGTTGCGGATCTCTTGCGGATACAGCATCAAGGCACCGTTGGCACCGGCACTCGCGACGTAGGCCTGCAATCCGGATTTGTTCACGATCTTACGATAACCGTCGGTCAACTTTTGGCTGAGCTTATCGACGTGCGTATAGTTTTCGCGAGTGAGCACTTCTCTGAAAGTCGCCAAGCCTGCGGCCATCGAGACCGGATTGGTGTTATATGTGCCACCGTGAAAAACCTTGTGCTGAGAGATGAGATCCATCACCGACTTGTGTGCTCCGAATGCCGCTAAGGGCAATCCGCCGCCGATGGATTTCGCCAGACAAATCATGTCAGGCTGAACGCCGAAGTACTCTGACGCTCCGCCCCAACCAAGTTTCGCGCCGGTCTTTACTTCGTCGTAGATCAGGAGCGCTCCATTCTTGGTCGCAATATCACGCAACGCTTCCAGGAAACCGGGCTGCGGCAGGCACAAGCCGACATTCATGAGAATCGGTTCGAGGATGATCGCAGCGATCTCGCCAGCATTCTGTTTGAAGCGAAGTTCGACGCTGGCGATATCGTTGAACGTGGCTACAGGAACGTTAGCAATCGAAGCCTTAGGGACACCCAGGCCACCTGGAACCGAGTTGGGGGCGTTGACATCACCGAATTCCGGCGCATGGGGCTTGACGCTGACCAATGCGGAATCATGCAGTCCGTGATATCCGCCTTCGAATTTTATGATCTTGTCGCGTCCGGTGGCGGCGCGGGCCAGGCGCACAGCGTGCATGGTTGCTTCGGTGCCACTGTTGCCAAAACGAACCATCTCGACTGGAAAACGCTGACAGATTTCTTCGGCCAGCTCCCACTCCATGTTGTGCGGCATGCCAAACATGGTGCCGGTCGAAAGACGCTTTTCGACCGCTTTCATGACTGCGGGATGGCAATGCCCGGCCATCAGCGCGCCGAAGCACAGGTTGTGATCGATGTAGTCGTTGCCATCGAGATCGCGGAAATGTGAACCCTGTCCTTCTTTTACAAAGATCGGATAGGGATCGTAGGCGCGATAGTTGCTGGCCACGCCGAGCGGGATGCGCTTGAGGTTCTTCTTGTGCGCCTCCGCCGACTTGGGCGTCCGCCGCACAAACGTATCAATTTCCTTTTGTAGATCGGGGTACATCGTGGTCTCCGAAAATTCTCAAGCCGCGCAGCGGCCATTAGATTGCCCGGAATGGCTACGCCATCCGGGATTTCAGCTAGAAGAAAAACTTTAGAGCGAACTGCACAAGCCGCGGATCGCGAACCTGCGTAACCTGTCCAAACTGTGAACCATCGGAGGTATTTCCGTCCGGATTAAAAAACTGCGTATGGTTAAAGATGTTGAAGAACTCAGCCCGGAAATCAACGTGCATGTTTTCAGATATCGGGATCGTCTTCAGGATGGCAAAATCAGTCTGGCTGAGGTGCGGCCCGCAGCAGATCGTACGTTTCGCGTTTCCGAGCGTCCCCAACAACGACGGGTCATAGCACCCGAATACTGCGCCCGCCGTGCAGGGGGGAGCGGTGTTATCAGTGGCATTCTCCGTGAAACTATTGGGATCGAAGTAATAGTTAGCGTTCGATTGCGGCTTCATGGTACGGAAAGGTGCGATCTGCGCAGGCTTGCCTGGCAATTCGAAATCGAAGCTATACATCAGCTCGTTATCGGCCAACGACGTGATTTGGATGGGAAATCCCGTTTGAAACGTAGTGATGCCAGAGACAGACCATCCATTCAACAACTTGCCAGTCGCGCCAGAAAACTTCCGGATAGGCAGTTCCCAGTAATAGCTAAGGACCAGTCGGTGACGAGCGTCAAAGGCCGACAACGAGCGACTGATACGCGGATCAATTGGATTGAGAATTCCCTCAAAGCTCGACGCTTGATCAAACGACTTGCTGAAGGTGTACGCGGCGGTGAACTGCAGGCCATGGGCAAACCTCTTATCGAGCGACGCCTGCAGAGAATTATAGGCCGAGTTGGAAATCGTGTCCTGAGTAAAGATGCTGCTGAACACGGGAATACCGTCTCCCGGACAGCCGGTCCCGGTCAAAGGATCGCATTGAGGAGAAGAATATCGTCGCAGTCCCGCGATAGTGATTCCGCCCGGAGCGACGGAACTTACCAGGGTTCCGCCCGGGATCACAATAGGACCACCACCATTGGCGCTATACGGCAGGTGCAGCCCGCCGGCAGGAATTTGTACATTCACCGTCGCTCCGTTTGAATCGAACCACTGAGTTGGAATCGTGAAGGTAGTGTCGGCAAAATATGGGCCGCAATCGGTTCCGATTCCACCATTAGTAGGGTCACCCGGGTAGGCGTCAGCTATCGCCTGCAAGTCAAGACAGGTTTGGGGATTTCCGTAGTTAATATCGTGTGTCGCCAAAAGCCGGTGCCCTTGTGATCCGACGTAGCCAACCTCCAGCTTCATGTCCTTCGTCAGCTCGCGCTGAATGGTGAGGTTGTATTGAGCTGAGTACTGTGAACGCATGTGCGGCTGAAATTGTCCGAACAGCGTGTTTGGGCGGAACATTCCCCAGTCCACCCCCTGGCCCCGTGTCGGATTCAGGATGCCATTGACACCGCCCAGCGAGCTCAGGCCGAATGGATTGGGGTAAGAGAACGTCCCGCTCTGGTCCAGAAAAGGTTCGTTGAGTAAGGTGTTAAAAGGGAATGTGCTTCCACCAAATGGAGGCTCAGCGCTGAACTGTTCCAGCACAAGCTGCTCAATCGGGTTATAGAACAATCCCCAACCTGCGCGGATGCTGGTCTTGCCTGAGGTTCCTGGACTCCAGGCGACTCCGATTCGCGGGGCGAAGGCTTTGTAGTACGTCTGTGTCAAGCCATTGGGTACACCCTTATCTCCAGGTACAAGCAAGCCGACCGGAGTCATTGAGGAACAATCCGTGTTGACCGTATCCATGCACGGAAAGACAGTGCTCACTTGCCCAGGCCGGAAGGTTTGTACGTGCTTGCTAATGTCGGCGATGGGAGTGTTCAGCTCCCAGCGCAGGCCGTAGTTGAGCGTCAGATTCGGTCTGATCTTCCAGCTGTCCTGTCCGAATAGATACAGCCCGGTGCTGCGGACGTTCTCCACCTGGGCCGATCCTTGGCCGTACGAACCGGGCAATCCGAGCAGGTAGTCGGAAAATGCCGTATCGCCAAGAGTGCTATTGGTCGAGGTTTCGTCGATAAAGAATTCGCCGTTGACATCGAAATAGAGAGTCTGGTCGAAGCGCTGGCGGCGGACATCGCCGCCGAACTTAAGCGAGTGGTTTCCGACGACCTTGGTGACGTTGTCGGACCACTGGAACGAATTGCCCACCTGAGGCAGTTCACCCTCTCCGTTGTTGCCGATTGTGAATCCGCCGCTCACCTGGATAAACGGGAGTCCCTCGTGTTGAGGACCGAGATTGGGATGTATGCCCAGGGGATTCGCCAGCGTGCCATCTGAGAAACAGGGGACAGGGCCGAGCCACGCAGGAGGTGGTGGACAGGAATTCTGTACTGTCGTGGTGAAGACGGGATGCTGGAAGGTCCTCTGCGCTTCACGATTGTAGTTGAAGCGGAATTCGTTCACCGTCGTGTTGCTGATGGTCCAGGTGTGGCTGATGTTCCACTGTTGAAATCGCTCGTTGGTGATGGAGCCGAAACCGGGCACATTTGCGCCGGCCGCTTCGAACTGCGCGAATGGGGAGACTAAATGGTGATCATCAAAATAGTAATAGAAGCTGAGGTTTTGCTTGCTATTGATGCGGTGGTCAAGCCGTACGGTGAATTGGTCGGCGCGCTCCGGCTGCACAGGCGTAGTCACAAGTTTGTCGCCGTTGTTGGCTGGGATTGGGACAAACTGGAGCAGGTCAACAGCGGTGGGGTCCAGACAGGGAAGAGGAATAATGTTTTCTTGGCCGGTCGCTACATCAGTGAAAATGCCGGGGCCAGTGCTGCTCGTGCTATAGGCGACTCCATCGGCAAGAGTAACGCCTGACTGGCTAAGGATAGCGTTGGCACACCCCGGGCGGTTCAGCAAGGGAAATGCAGTTCCAAGAACGCCGGGGAAAGGTGACTCTGAGGAGAAATCGGAGAAGGGCTGAGTTGCGCTGGGTCGCTCGGACGCCGTGGGGACAAATACGAGCGGCGATGTGATCCCCTGGCGAACACGTCGTCCTTCATAGGAGGTAAAAAAGAATGTCCGGTCTTTGACGATCGGTCCACCGAGCGTTCCCCCGAACTGGTTCTGATTGGATTGTGGCTTGTCACAAGTAACGCCATCTACAGCCGCAAGGCAATAAGGATTTGCATTGAGCTTGGTGTTGCGGAAGAACTCGTAAAGATTGCCGTGGATCGCGTTGGTTCCCGATTTCGTGATCACGTTCACTACCGAACCGGAGTTGCGCCCGTATTCTGCGTCAAAAGTATTGGTCAAGACACGGAACTCCTCAATGCTGTCCGGAGAGGGCTGCACCGTCGGCAGGTTTACGAACTGATCGTTCGCGTCGCCACCGTTCACGCTGAAGTTGTTTGCGCGTCCTCGTCCGCCATTGACTGATACCGAGCCTGCCTTGTCACTGCCGTAAACGATCTGGTTTCCCGATCCCACCGTGGACGTAACGCCGGGTTGCAATTGCAGAAATTGATACGTATCGCGGGCATTGAGCGGGAGTTGGCTGATAGCGCGATCGTTTACGACAGCGCCCAATTGGGTACTGGTGGTGTCGACCAGCGGCGCTTCCGAGGTTACTTCCACTATTTCCTTCGCCTGACCCAATTGCAGCGTCGAATTGAGGGTGAGCACCTGGTTGACGGCGACAGTCACATCTTTCAGCACGTTCTTCTTGAATCCAGTCTGCTCGAACTCGACGGTGTAGTCGCCGGGCACAATCTCCACAAAACTGTAGTCACCGCTAGTGTTGGTTTTTGTTTCGCGGGTCGACCCGGTGGCCTGGTTCGTGGCGCGCACGGTGACGTTTGCGACGACGGCGCCTGTTGGGTCGGCTACCCGTCCGAGCACCCTGCCGCCAGTGCTCTGGGCAAGCATGACAGTCGAACCCATCAGACAGAACACGATAAGGAAGAAGCGAGTCGCCCAAAGTGCTGTCGAGGACCGCATGTCGACCTCCAAATTTAGCGCTGAAATTTTAAGTCGAAAAATGGCGTATTGCGTCCAACGCAAACCTTGCTATAATCGCGCAAGGTTAGAGAACCCGGTAGCAGACTGTCAAGGAAAAAATTGTTTCTTCGGACCATCTTTCGATGGTACGGAGAATGCCGCTTCCAAAAATGAAGTCCGCCAGTCCACAATCTTGTTTAAAAATCGGAGACGTGGCGCGCCTGGTTGGCGTTTCTCCTTCGGCAATCCGGTCATGGGAGAAGTTGGGGCTCACGCGCCCTCGGCGCACTGAAAGCAAGTATCGCCTCTACACTGGGGCAGATGTGAAACTGCTCAAGCGGGCACGTTTCCTACGCCAAGTACGAGGATTGAACGCTCCCGCCATTGTCCAAATGCTCAAACAAGCTGGCTTGGTGCGCCCCGCTTCGAATGGAGCAGCCAATGCAATTGGGATTCGTCTTCGCCAACTGCGCAAGAAACGAGGGCTTTCTCTGGCTCAGGTCGCAAAGGCTGCTGGCATCTCTGTGGGATTTCTTAGCGCTCTTGAACGTTCGCACATGAGCGCATCCGTGAGCACGCTGCGCAAGCTCGCGCGTTTCTACAAAACCAATATTCTTGATTTTTATGATCCCACGGAATCCAATAGTCGCCTGGTTTCTCCCGAACAGCGCAAGGTATTGGAGGCAGGTCCGGGAGTTCGCATGGAACTGCTGGCTTGGGGAAACACGGTAATGGAGCCGCACTTGTTCCGTGTCGCCCCGCGAGCAGGTAGCGGCGAGTCATACGCTCATGAAGGCGAGGAATTTCTGTATGTGCTGCGCGGTGAGTTGCACATTGAACTGGAAGAAGAGCAATACCGTCTCAAACCAGGTGATAGTTTTTATTTCGAAAGTGCCACGCCGCATAGCTGGAAGAATCCGGGCCGCAGCGAAACTTGGCTGCTGTGGGTAAATACTCCGCCAACCTTCTAGCGGTATAGACCACTTATCGGACACGGGAGAGTGGCTTGTCCAACACAACGAGTCTTCGTCTACGGTTTTGGAGCTTACTCCTAATTTCTGCGATTTTTTCTGCGGGCGTGAGCGCGGCACAAACGCCCCAATCGCATGTAGCCAACACGATATTACTCAACGGCCGCGTCTACACTCTTAATCCGCACCAGCCTTGGGCAGAAGCCGTGGCTATTAGTGGAGACAAGATTCTCGCCGTAGGCAGTATCAAGGACATCAGTTCGTATCGCGATTCCTCGACCAGGGTAATCGATCTTGGCGGACGACTATTGCTGCCCGGCTTCACCGATTGCCATATCCACTTCATGGACGGTTCGCTTGGACTGACGCAAGTGATTCTCAACGGCGCCGCAACTATGGCAGAGATCCAGAAACGAGTGAAGGAATATGCGACAGCGCATCCGAATGAAACGTGGATCACGGGTATGGGCTGGAGCTATCCGACATTCGCTCCCACTGGCCTTCCCGACAAGAAATTCCTGGATGAAGTTGTACCCGATAGACCGATTTATCTGGTTGCGTTCGATGGCCACAGTTCCTGGGCGAACAGCAAGGCACTGGCTATGGCTGGGATTAAACGCGAGACGCCTGACCCACCGAATGGCAAAATCGTTCGAGACAACGACGGCGAGGCCACCGGAGCACTGAAAGAATCGGCCGGAGATTTAGTCGCCAAATTTCTTCCCAAGCCAAGCCGTGAAGAGCGGCTCGCGGCGCTGCGTTTAGGCATGCACGAAGCCAATAAGTTTGGGCTGGTACGGGTGCACAGTGCAGGCCAGGATTTCGAATGGCTCGATCTTTACGATGAACTGCGTCGAAACAACGAACTCACTCTTCGTTTTTACGTCGCCTATTTTCTTGACCCGCCCGACTTGACTAGCGATGCCATCAATAAGATCGAGACGGCGCGTCGAACCTATCACGATGAATGGATTTCGGGTGGCGTGGTGAAAACCATGCTCGATGGCGTTATCGAAGCGCACACCGCAGCCATGCTGACACCGTATAGCGACGACCCCACGCAGACTGGAAAACTGTTCTGGGAGCCGGAGAAATATAAGCAGACCATCAAGGAACTGGATCGTCGTGGACTGCAGATTTTTACTCACGCCATCGGGGACCGCGCGGTGCGCCTGGCGCTGGATGCATATGAAGAAGCTAAGGAAAGCAATCATACGCAGGATGCGCGGCCACGCATTGAACACATCGAGACCATCAGTGCTCAAGATATTCCACGCTTCGGCAAGCTTGGCGTGGTGGCAAGTTTTCAGCCTCTGCATGCTTATCCCGACGATGACACATTAAAAATCTGGGCCCGAAACGTTGGGCCAGAACGTGCCCAGCGCGCGTGGGTCTGGCGCAGCATTGAGAGCACGGGGGGACTTCTCGCATTCGGCAGCGATTGGCCAGTCGTCACGCTGAATCCCTGGCCTGGCGTGCAGAACGCCCTGACAAGGCAAACAACTGAAGGCGATCCGCCAAATGGTTTCGTACCTAACGAGCGCATAAGCCTTGAAGACGCCATCAAGGCTTACACTCTAGGCGCAGCATTGGCGGGACGACGAGAAAAGACCGAAGGCTCGATCGAGCCTGGCAAACTCGCAGATATGATCGTCCTTTCCCAGGATTTATTCAAGATTCCGCCAACTGAAATTGTGAAGACGGAAGTGCTCTTAACCCTGGTGGGCGGGAAAGTTGTCTATCAATCGCCGAAGTGGAGCTCAATATCCACTACTCCCAAGAAGGAATCGAATTGATGATTCGGCGGTCTGCCTTCGCGCTCCTACTCGTGGTGACTGCTCTGCTGCTTGGCTCGTGTGGCAGGAAGACGCCTAGGCTTAACTTGTTAGTGTGGGAAGGTTATGCCGACCCGTCATTCGTCCATGACTTTGAGCAGCAGTACCGGTGCAAGGTCTCGGCTTCTTACATGACATCGAGTGACGAACTCGTAGCCAAACTGCGTGGCGGAAGTGCCGGCAATTATGACGTAATTTCGCCATCCAGCGATGTAGCGACGATGATCGCATCGGCGGGGTTGGCGGAGCCGCTTGACCTCTCAAAAATTCCCAGCTACGCACGGCTTTCGCCCCAGCTCACTTCCCTGCCCTTGGTACGCATCAATTCACAAGTGTACGGCGTGCCTTTCATGTGGGGTCCAAATCCTTTGATTTACGATGCCAAGGCTATCCCGCACCCGCCAGAGAGCTGGAACGTGCTTTGGGACCCGAAATATCGAGGCAAGATTTCCGTGTGGGACGACTTGTCGACCGTGTACATGGCGGCCCAAATCCTCGGATATGACAAGCCTGATCCCGGTCACCTTTACAACCTCAGCGATGAACAACTGGAAGCGGTTAAGAAAAAACTACTGGAGCTGAAACCCAACATCCGGAAAATGTGGGCCACTGGGGGCGAGCTGACCAATCTTTTTCAGAACCACGAGGTTGTGGCGGCCATGGGTTGGCCGCTGATGACCAACCAACTTCGCAAGATTAATTTTCCGGTCGGCGAAACGATTCCCAAAGAAAACACCACCGGATGGATTGATCACTTGATGATCACCTCGGGTAGCGAGCAGAAGGAACTGGCGCACAAATTCCTGGAATATATGGTGGACGCAAAAACTCAGAAAAAAGTCACGGATGTAACCGGCTATACTCCCGCGAACCCGGCCGCAGCACAGCTTATGACGGCACAAGAGGTGAAGAGTCTTCACCTTGATGACGTGGACAATTATCAGAAACGAATTTATTTTTGGCAAAATGTGCCACGCCGGTCCAAGTACAACGAGATATGGAATGAAGTAAAAGCGGCACAGTAGAGTTTTCTCTTGGCAAACAAGGCATGGCGTTGATCAGCAGCGAACCCGCGAGCAGCCGCTCTGCCAAGCTCGGTGCACAATCTCTCCTCTCCATCCGCAACGTGGCTAAATCCTTCGGGCGGACTCCAGTGCTCCGCGATATTTCGCTTCAAGTAGCGGAAGGTGAGTTTCTCACCGTGCTCGGTGAGAGCGGCTCGGGCAAAACCACATTGCTGCGGATCATTGCCGGCTTTGAGACTGCGGATTCCGGCGAGATTTGGATGGAAGGCCAGCAACTCGATGCTCTGCCTCCTTACCGTCGCCGCGTGAACACCGTATTTCAACACTACGCACTCTTTCCTCACCTGACGGTCGAAGAAAACGTGGGCTATGGTTTGAAAGTGGCAAGACTACCGAGAGAGCAGAGCATGTCGCGAGTGGAGCAAGCTTTGGCAATGGTCAAAATGACTCCTTATGCCGGATTCAAGCCCGGAAAAATCAGTGGAGGACAACAGCAGCGAGTCGCACTGGCGAGAGCATTAGTAAACCGTCCCCGCCTGCTGCTGCTGGATGAACCACTCTCCGCGCTGGACGCGAACCTACGGCGCCAAATGCAAGTGGAATTGAAATCGTTACAACGGGAAGTAGGCATCTCTTTTGTTTTTGTCACGCATGACCAGGAAGAAGCCATGGTCATGTCGGATCGTATCGCGCTCTTACGACGCGGTGAGTTGGAACAGGTCGCTTCACCGCGTGAAATCTATAGCCATCCAGCAACAGCCTATGCCGCGCAGTTCATCGGCCACACCAATCTTCTCAGTGGCGAAGTTAGGGGAGGCATAGCCCGATGCAAGTCGCTTGCCTGGCAAGTTAGGTTGCCCGACGGGCCTGCACTTTTTTCGTTGCGTCCTGAAAATATCCGCGTCACTGCTGGAAAAACAGATTCGGACAGCGTCCGTTTTCGCGTCAAAGTTATTCGACAGGCGTTCCATGGAGCTACCGAACTTCTGCAGGTTGAATGTGCTGACGGCCTGCTGCTCTCGATGAGTATGGCCAGCGGGCAAAACCCTCAGGGAAATCTCTTGCTGGAATTTTTTCCTGGAGATGCGACACCGGTCCGCAAATCCCAAGAAGCGGAAAAGGCACTCTGATGTTCTCCCGTGCCTACCGAACTGCGATCACCCTGCCACCTCTATTGTGGGTTGTTGTCTTTCTGCTGATTCCCTACGGGCTGCTGTTCTGTTTCAGCTTCTGGTCAGTTTCTCCGGCGCAGACCATCGTCCATTCCTGGACTCTCGAGAACTACCGTGAACTGCTGCGGGTGAACGTCTACTTTCAAACGCTGTTTCGCTCCATGTGGATTGCGGCTCGGGTAATGCTCTTCTCGTTGCTGCTTGGCTATCCTCTCGCTTATTACCTGTCATTTCACGCCGGCAGGAGAAAAGAGCTTTTTTATCAGCTCGTTATCATTCCGCTGTGGGTGAGCTATCTGGTTCGCGCCTACGCCTGGAAAACAATTCTGGGCAGCGACGGCGTTCTCAACACACTGCTGCAGTACGTTCATCTCACGCAGCATCCCTTAAATTTTCTGCTGTATAGCCCCTTCGCGGTGGTGCTGACGCTCACTCACATTTACACGCCGTTCGCTTTTTTGCCGATCTACGCATCGCTCGAAGGCATCCCACGGCATTTAGTCGAAGCGTCGCACGACCTGGGTGCGTCGCCATTTCAAACCTTCTGGAGAGTGGTTCTTCCTCTTTCGATTCCGGGAGTGGTGGCCGGCGCTACTTTCGCGTTCGTGCTCAGCCTCGGCGATTTTCTGGCTCCCTTGTTACTCGGCGGTCCCAGCGGCATCATGATCTCCAACATAGTTGTGAGCCTGTTTGGAGCAGCTTACAACTGGCCTCTAGGAGCAGCCATTTCGTTTTGCATGATGGTGCTGGTGGTTGGTCTCCTTTTTATGTCCGAAAAACTGGAAAAGAAATGGGGCTTCCGGTGAGGAAGTCGCAAAATTTAGTTAATGGCTCGCGATGGTTGCCCTGGCATGCCGCACTGGTGTTCGGATTTCTCTATCTCCCTATCGTCACGCTGGTCGTTTACTCGTTCAACGGCTCCGGGGTCGGAGGATTTCCACCTCGTGATCTCACTTTGGCCTGGTACCGGTTGCTTTTCGCCGACGAAGCCATCTGGACGTCGATGCTGAACAGCCTGCTGGTGGCTGTTGCCGCGGTGATTATCTCGCTGGGGTTCGGCGTCCCAGCAGCGCTGGCGCTGGATCGCGCTGATTTCCCCGGCAAGGCTCTATTTCGCCGACTTGTGCTGCTGCCTCTCATTCTGCCGGGAATTATTACCGGGCTCTCGCTCCTTATGTTGTTTCGAGAAGCCGATATTAAGCTCAGCCTAGTGACTATCGCTCTCGGTCACGGCACAGCGCTGATCTCAGTGGCCACCACCGAGGTGTTCGCAGGATTGCAGAAATTGGACCGCTCGCAGGAAGAAGCCTCCCTCGACTTGG
>DATHJP010000620.1:0-4253 GCA_035489695.1 Terriglobales bacterium | reverse complement strand
CGTGGTGTCCTGTTTCTTGCCGTTGCGGATTAATCCCAGGCTAACTTTGGCGCCCGGCTTGCGGCCGGCGATGTCGCCAACCAGTTCGTCACCGTTCTTCACCGGTTTGCCGTCCACCGAGGTGATCGTATCGCCAACCTTCAATCCGGCCTGCTCCGCCGGACTGCCCGCAACGACGTTCGAAATGGTTACGCCGGAGTTCACGCCATACACACGTGCGATGGCTGGATTCTCCTGCGCATTGAATTCGATGCCGATGGAGCCGCGTGAAACCCGATGCTCCGGTCCGATGAGCTGGTTATAAACGCTCGCCACCGTGTTCGATGGCAACGCGAATCCGACGCCGGCGTAAGCGTTGGTATCAGTAAGAATCGCGGTATTGATGCCGATCACCTCACCCGCCATATTGACGAGCGGTCCGCCAGAGTTGCCGGGATTGATGGCGGCGTCGGTCTGAATAAAGGACTGGAATTGCCGTCCGGGCACGATGTTGCGGCCCTTGGCCGAAACAATGCCCGCAGTAACTGTTGCCTGAAGTCCAAACGGACTGCCTACCGCAAGCACCCAATCGCCAACCTGCATGCTGTCGGAATTGCCCAGCTTGGCAGTGGGCAAAGCCCGACTTACATCGATCTTGATAACCGCCAGATCGGTTTCGGTATCGGTGCCAATCACTTTGGCGTCATGGAGCACGCCTGGCGGGTCATCATCCAGCTTGACGCGAATGCGATCGGCCTTCTCAACCACATGCCGGTTGGTCACGATGTAGCCCTTGGCATCCACCAGGACTCCGGACCCGAGCGAGCGCTCACGAATGGAACCTCCACCCGCGCCACCGCCGCCGGGACCACCGAAGAAGCGGTCAAAGAAGTCATCGAACGGATTCTGATCGTCAGGACTGCCGGGTGTCCCACCAGGGGCACGGCGACGACGCTGCGGAGTCTTGATGGTGGATTCGGTATTGATGTTGACCACGCTGGGCTCAAGTTGTTTGGAAATATTCGAAAACTGATTCGAGAGCTGCTGCGGGGCAGGCACGGTCAAGGGAGTGGCGTCCGACGCCTTTTTTGACTCCTGACCCTTGACTCCGTAAGAGATGATGGTTCCCATCAGGATACCGATGGTCAAGGTGACCAGAATAGTGAGGCTGTACGCGAGGCGATTGGCCTTCAAACGTACCCAAAAAGCGCTTGCGCGCTGGTCCATAGTTAACTTCCTCCAAATATGTGTGCTAAAGATTATACCTTTTCGCCACTTGCAGGTATTCAACTGCGCCGGGCGGGAGGACCTTCTAGTACGTTAGACGCAAAACATCAGAAAAACGTTGCGAGCGTCAGCTTTACCGCACCTCCATGCCCGAATCGGGCTGACTTTCGACGTCAGAAGGGACACCGGCGTGGTCCGGGCTGACCGCCATGGATTCGCTACTGCCCTTCTGCTCGGAGATCAAAACTCCCGCCAGGATACAAAATGCGCCCAAGCCGGCCCGAGTCCCAAGCCTCTCGCCCAAAAATAGAAAAGATGTCACCCAGGCGAAAACCGGTTCCAGCGAGAAGATCAACGCAGTGTGAGTTGCCGGAGTGAATTGCTGAGCCCAGGCTTGCACCGCAAAGGCCAGCGCCAGACTCAGCGAGCCCGTGATGACGATGCCCCAGATCACAGCCGGGGACCACACCACATAGACCTTCTCCGCCAGGGGAACAGTGCAGATCATGAAAAGCGCGGTCACCGCAATTTGAAGGACCGCAATCTGCCGCCACGGGTGCGCCTGGGACGCATGGCCCACGAAAATAATATGAAAGCCAAAGACAACCGCCGAGGCCAGCGTGAGCAGGTCGCCGCGACTCATGCTGGAGAGATTCAGACCGGCGCCCGCGGAAGCGGGAATCGTAAGCAGGTACAAGCCAACAAACGCCAACGTCACACCCAGCAAGACCCAGCGATGAATCCGGCGCCTCCAAAACAAAGCAAGAAACACCGGCACCAGTACCACCGAGACTCCAGTGAGGAAAGCGGATTTCGAAGGCGTGGTGTACTTGAGTCCTACGGTTTGCAACTCATTTCCAAGAAATAAAAACGCACCAACAAGGAACCCAGAACGCAGCGAACTAGCGGTGAAGCGTGTGAGTTCGCGATGAAAGACGGCTGCCAACACCGCCGCCGCGAGAGTCATGCGGATAGCGTTGAACAGCAACGGAGAAATATCCGCGAGCGCATTCTTTATTAGAACGAACGCGGTCCCCCAGATCATTGTGACCACGACCAAGAGGATGTGGGCCTTCAGGGAGCGGGACACGAGGCTAGAGTAACAAACGAACAGTGGTCAGTGGCCAGTGGTCAGTGATCAGTCGAGCGCACCGACTACTGACCACTGACCACTGACCACTTGCTAGTTTATTTTGGAGTCTGGTATACACCGACAACGTCGTAGCTGGTAGTTCCATCTTCCGCAGGTGTGCCTTTGAAGGTTCCTTTGCCCTTGACGCCTTTTAACTTTCCCGTCCCGCCGGTCAAGGCGAAGGTGCCATGGGAGCCCTGCATCTTGCCATCTTTCATGGTTCCCGAACTCTGGATGCTGACATACATCTTGTCCCCATTGTCCATGGTCCCCACCACGTAACCATGTCCCGTGCTTCGGTCGCCGTTGACTTCATCGAAGTTAGTCCCGTCATCCTCTTTCGTTTGGGTGCCGGCAATTTTCATCGGCTTGGTCCATGTACATTTGCCTTTGGAAATCATCAGCGAATGATTGGGCCTGTCTCCTACGTCCAGGGAATGTTCTTCATCGGGCTTGCCGCACTGCACCGTGCCTGAAATTTTGGTCTGTGCCGGAGCCCACATCGTGAGCCCCAGTACTGCGATTGATACTGGAATAGCAATTGAACGCATACACTCCTCCACGTTGAATTTTCTCTATCGGTGTTCTTGTTTGCGCAGCAGTCTATACCGGAGCGAGGGCCTTCAGCCATGCCTTCATGAGAAATGCGATTCCCGTATCGTTAAAGGGCATAGAGTCCAACGACTCTTTTGACGATCCGGGATGAGCGGATTAGTATGCGTAGCAGTCTTCCCCCGTAGCCTCGAGGAGTGCAGACCACCCCTAGGCGGTTCAGAGAATTCCCCAGGAGTCTCCCATGTACACGCTCAAGTCTGTCTTTTTCATATTGCTCGCCCTGCTGATGTGTGCAGCATCTTCTGATTCGCAAACACTGTTCCAAATGGCCCCTTCTTACTCCGCAGGAGTCCAGCCATTGGGAGAGGCCGCAGCGGACTTCAATGGGGACGGCCTGCTGGATCTGATCGCTACAGACTACGGAAGCAACAACGTCCGAGTTTTCCTTGGCAACGGAGACGGAACGTTACAAAGCGTTATTGCCTCGGATGCTGGCGGACCAACTTGGAACCTCGCGACCGCTGATTTTAATATTGACGGACACATCGATGTGGTGGTCGGGCGCCAGGGCGGCAGCTTCGCCATCCTCTTCGGCCATGGAGATGGCACTTTTGCCGCGCCGGTCAGCTACTCAACTCCCGGAGAGGCCATCACTTTCGCGGCTGCCGATTTTAATGGTGACAGTGTTACTGATCTGGCAGTCGCCGATGGCTACGAGATTGCCGTTTTCCTCAATCATGGCGACGGCACCTTCTCCAACCCTGTGCTCTATCCAGCCGGGAACAACCCCCATTGGATTACGGCGGCGGACTTCAACTCCGATGGTAACCCGGACCTTGCCGTTGGCGACTTCCAAAGCGGTGTCAGCGTCTTGATGGGAAATGGCAACGGAACTTTCCAGACGGCAGTGACTTACAGCTTTGGCGGGGGTTTCCTCGTAGCCCACGATGTCAGCGGGGACAATAAGCTCGATCTGATCAGCTCGGCGCCGGGTTCTGGATTCGTTCTGGTGCTGCTCGGGCAAGGTAATGGCACTTTCACCACCGGACCATCAACGCAGAGCGTACTCGCCGACTCGTTTGTCGTGGATGAATTCAGCGGCGACGGAAAAGCGGATTTCATCTTTAGTCCCTATCTGGGATCAAGCATGTGGGTCGCTACGGGCAGGGGCAACGGACAGTTCAATTTTGTAGGTTCCTGGGATTTAGGTTCGTACTATGCCAATTCGATTCTGAGCGCGGATTTCAATCATGATGGAAAGATGGACGTCGCGCTTACGCCTTACAGCTATTCGGGCGGGAACGTCACCGTCCTGCTCGGCAATGGAGATAAAACCTTTCGCGCGGCACGGAGCTACATC
>DATHJP010000619.1:0-7925 GCA_035489695.1 Terriglobales bacterium | reverse complement strand
CCGGCTTCAGGGGTATCGTGGAAGTAACGGCCCATCGTTACCAAAGGCCTACACTATCACGCGGACGCCACGCCTAAGCCACCTGCTATCAGTCGCTTGGGGGCCATGCCGTCACTTCATCGCGAAATTACTTTTCTGTTGCCAAGCAGCTGTAACTCTCTTAATATCGCAGAGTTGCTGGATTTTTTAGCGGGTGGCATTTGACCACTGGCAGGTCCTGTGCAACGTCAGCATAAGACATGTAAATTTCCGGGGATGGCACAGGGATTAATGTCATATAAGGGTTCTGCGCTGGTTCGTCTTGTCATTTTTTTCCTCCTGTCGTTGCTGCTCACAGAGAGTGGCGTTGCTGCGACTATCAACACCCGTTCACTTACATCGCGCAAATCCAAGCAAACTGTCAGCGAGAACCAACGCGCCAAAAAGCGAATTAATCGTCTGGCGCGCAGTCGCGCGTCGCGCTCACGGAAGGCGCGCATTGTACGCGCGAGTCATCGGCGGAGGCGCTATTACGAGCGTTTCACCGCGAGCTCTTTCCGCGATGATGCTATCGAAGGTGACGTGACAGCTGGGGAAGATGCCGTAGTTCGCCAGGCCGCTCTGGATGCCTTGGGCAACATGAACGGCACCGTCGTGGCAGTCGAGCCGACCAGTGGACGTATCCTGGCGATGGTCAACCAGAAAATGGCGCTCTCCAGCGGCGCGCAGCCTTGCTCGACTATCAAGCTTTCCGTCGCACTCGCTGCGCTGAACGAAGGGTTGATCACCAAGGACACCGAAATTCAATTAGGCCGTCGCAGCCGTATGAATCTTACCGACGCGCTGGCTCACTCCAACAACTCGTACTTTGAATCTCTGGGCCGCAAACTCGGGTTTAAAAAGGTTAGTTATTACGCGCATCAGTATGGCCTCGGGGAACTAGCTGGTTACGGTATACCCGACGAGCAACTGGGCGCTTATCCCACCCAGGAGATTTCTTCGAAGCTCGGTGGTGTGGGCAAAATGTGCTCCTTCGGTGAAGGAGTTTCAATGACTCCGCTGCAACTGGGAGCCATGGTTTCCGCGATCGCTAACGGCGGCACACTTTATTATTTGCAGCATCCCACGACGGCCGACGCAGTAGCCACTTTCCAACCCCGGGTGAAACGCAATCTCGAGATCGCTTCCCTGATTCCAGAAATTTCCGACGGTATGCTGGGGGCAGTGACCTACGGCACGGCACGCAGCGTGAAAGTTAATTTCAACGAGGAAGAAATTCTGGGCAAGACCGGAACTTGTTCCCGAGCCGGCACTCGCTACGGTTGGTTTGCTTCCTATGCCAACACCGACATCGGACGTATCGTGGTGGTCATCTTCCTGCAAGGCGGACGTCCTACCTACGGTCCCAAGGCCGCCGAAATCGCCGGCCGCATGTATCGCGATCTCTACGATCACAATTTCTTCGTAACCAAGACAATTCCTCCTGCTGACGCCGCGGCTGTAAAAAATGTCGGCGCCCCACAGTAAAAAGCTCCACAGTTAGCAGCGCCGCTGTCCCGGCGAGCTGGAAAGCTGTGCAAGAGCCGGCGAGGACGCCGGCGCTACAGTTAAAGGCTGATCACTGCCCAAAAAGCAACCCCTGGCCCTGAACTATCACCGAAGGTAGTGGTCGCTCAAGGAGAAACCATGAGGGTGAAAAAACCAGAACCATCTGAAAGCCTGATGATCAGGTTAGCGCGAGTCGCGGGATCGGTCGCTGGCACCTTGGCTGCCAAGACCGCTAAGGTGGTCGCGAGGACGGAGTCCTCGGCTCGCGAAGGCGGATCGAAGGATTCAAAAAGATCGGGCGCCGCCTCTAAACCATCACGCGCCCGGGTAAAGAAAAAGTCAAAACCTGCAGGACAAAATCAAAAGCGAAAACGCAACCGGAGCAGTGCCGTCTAGGGGACGGATCTTCACCCTTCAAAAGTAAAAGCGCCCAGCTTTCCGCCGAGCGCTTTGTAATAAAACTGCGAGCTGAAGCTATCTCTTTCGCTCGTCCCTTTCAATCACTCCATCCTTGATGTGAATGATGCGGTGGGCGTACTCCGCGATATCGTGCTCGTGGGTGACCAGCACGATGGTATTTCCCTGGGCGTGCAGACGATCGAGTAGCGCCATGATGTCAGTGCCGGTCTGCGAGTCCAGGTTGCCGGTAGGTTCGTCGGCAAGGATGATGGAGGGTTTGTTCACCAGCGCACGCGCAATTGCGACTCTCTGTCGTTGACCGCCCGACAGTTCGTTGGGTTTGTGCATCATGCGGGATTCCATGCCGACCGACGTCAGCGCCTGTTTGGCACGCTCGGCGCGTCCATCGGAAGGCACGCCGGCATAGATCAGCGGCAGTTCCACATTGTGCAGGGCGGTAGCGCGGGCCAACAGATTGAATGTCTGAAAGACAAATCCGATTTCCTTGTTGCGGATGCGGGCGAGTTCGTCGTCATCCAACTCACTGACCAGTTGACTATTTAGCCAGTATTGTCCCTTGGTCGGCGAATCCAGACAGCCAATCAGATTCATCAGGGTGGACTTACCCGACCCCGACGGCCCCATGATGGCCACATACTCGTTGCGCTCGATGCGCAGGTTTACACCACGCAAGGCGTGCACCTGTTGTTCCGACCCCATGTCATACGTCTTCCATAAATCCACGGTGGAGATCATGGACGACTCGGGCGCTGCCGACGCGACGGGCTGCGAAATATTCAAGACTTCTGCGGCTGCCATTTTTCTCTCCTGGTCCTTTGGGGACAAATGCCCGCTCCCATCCAACGTTCGATCCACTCCCTGCTGCAGGCTCTTTATTGGACGAGCCACCCCGGCGAAAGTTATGACCCCTCGCCTTCTTCTTTTTTGGGAGCCGTGTTATCTACATTGACACCAGCTCCCGGGCGCATGGTCCGCAGCACCTTATAGCTTCCGGTGACGATCTCGTCGCCATCCTTGAGCCCTTTTAAAACCTCGATATCGGTTGTGCCGGTGATGCCGGTTTCGACCGGCATGAATTCTGCTTTTCGGTTGCGAATTACGAAAACACCCTGGATCTCTTCTTTGTCGCGATCTTTGGTTTTGGCAGCTTCATTCTGGGGAGCGGCGGCTTGGACCGATCCCTTGCGATCGCTCTCCGGTTGCAAGTCCGCCTGACTTCTCACGGTCAGCGCCTGGATCGGAATGCTCAGCACGTTGTTTCGCACGGCGGTTGTAACCTTGGCCGTCGCAGAGAGTCCGGGACGCAAATTCTCCGGCGGCTCCTGTAAGGTTACAACGACTTTGAAGTCTTTCGCTTCCTGGCTGGCTGTGGTTTGCTGTGTCGTGGCCAATCCGGTGGAGCGCACTATGGCGTTGTTGCCAATCTCCGTGACCACTCCCCTGAAATTTTTCTTGGGAATGGCGTCAATCGTCACTTCAGCAGGTTGGCCCAGCTTCACGTTCACGATATCGGTCTCGTCCACTTGGACTTCAGCGGTGATGACCGACATGTCGGCGATCGACATCAACGTGCTTCCGGGCGAATTCTGGATTCCAATGACCACGGTCTCACCTTCACGCACAGGGAGATTAGTGATCATGCCATCAAACGGAGCCGCATAGGTTGTCTTTCGCAATACGTCTGAAACTCGGGTTAGGTTCGCGCGACTCTGCGAGATGCGACGATCGGCAGAATCCTTCTGGGCCTTCATCTGGGCCACTCGGGCCTGTGCCTGGGCCAACCCGGCTTCTGCCGATTCCCATGCGTTTTTGCGGTTGTCGTATTCCGACTTTGCGATTAATGCTTCCTTGTACAAACCCTGCGCGCGATCCCAGTCCAGCTTGGTGCGCTCTGCGTCCGCTTTCGCACGATTCAGGTCAGCCATAGCAGTTCTCATGCCGGCGTCGGCGGCTATTGCATCAGTTCCCGCCACATCTAGCGAAGCTTGAGTTGCGCTCACGTCAGCAGCGGACTGCACGTTTTCCAACTGCGCCAGCAGTTGCCCTTTTCTTACGCGGTCGCCTTCCTTCACATACAGCTTTGTAATCTTGCCGAAAGCATTGGCCCCAATATTGACGTAGGTCTTCGGTTTGATTTCACCGGAGGCGCTGACCACCGACGCCAGATCCAGTCGCTGCGCCTTGCCAGTCTGAACCGTGACAACATTCTTGCGACTCTGATGAACTGTGAAGCCGACCACGGCTAACAGCAGGATCACCACGCCGCCTGCAATCGCAATTTTCTTCCAAGTCCTCATCGTCTCCCTGTCACATCCTTGCGAGGCCGCGACTTCGAAACTGCCAGTGGTCAGTGATCAGTAAAGACACCTTCCGATAAAGGATTGCTGGCAACTGACAACCGGACACTGACAACTGAGCCGCCAAAACCGGGGACGCCAACTTAACGCGACCGCCCGCCTCGCGATTGGGGTGACGGGGCTTTACGTTCCCAGATACGGCATCCCGGACGCAAAAGTTCCCCACATCACGGGCTGTGTGGGTGGCTAGTCCCATAGCGAAGGTTTATAAGCCACTGTGGGAATTATAGCTTGTCGGTACCATGTCGCGAAAATTGGCCAAACCCACCCAGAAACCTGGCGAGCAGCGCCTGTCTTCCGGGTACACACTTACCAACAATTTGTTTAGATGGACCTACTTAGCCTTGCTTTTGGCATACCCAAAGAAATAGAATGTTGTAACCAAGAGTGTCCCAGTGTTCTAAGGAGTGCCCCTTCAATGTTCCGTGCAAGTTCAGGATCCCGTCTCGTCCGTAATTTTCTGGTGGCAATGTTATTTGGGCTCGGGTCATTTGCCGTCGCGCAGGATTCCAAACCAGAGCAGGGTGTTTCAGCATCTCCTCAGGGGCAGGGGAATGAAAAAGCCGATCCGCTTAAGCGTCCGATCGGCGAAAAACAGAAAAAAGAAAATGCCAAATCGCTGAAGCAAGAGTTGGGCAAGACCTACAAAAAGTGGCTCGACGAAGATGTGCGTTGGATCATCAGCGATGAAGAGCGGGCAGCGTTCAAACAACTTTCGAATGACGAAGAACGCGACCAGTTTATCGAGGGATTTTGGCAGCGTCGCGATCCCACCCCCGACACGGTAGAAAACGAGTTCAAAGAAGAGCACTACGCCCGCATCGCTTATGCCAACGAGCACTTTGCCGCTGGCATTCCTGGATGGAAAAGCGATCGCGGCCGGATGTACATCATGTACGGAAAGCCGGATGAGATTGAGTCTCATCCTTCGGGTGGGAATTACGAGCGTCCCATGGAAGAGGGCGGCGGCTCAACTTCCACCTTCCCGTTTGAGCAGTGGCGCTACCGCTACCTCGAAGGTGTTGGCCAGGAAGTGATCATCGAATTCGTGGACACGTGTATGTGTGGCGAGTACCACATGACAATGGATCGTTCGGAAAAGGACGCTCTACTGATGACGCCTGGAGGCGGCTTGACCCAGTACGAGCAAATGGGATTGTCCAATAAAGCCGATCGATTTAATGGGGGTGGCCTGGAACGGCTTGGAAAAGGTCCCTTCAATCAAAATGATCAGAGTAAGCAGTTCGATCGACTGGAGCAGTGGGCCAAACTGAATAAGCCTCCAACCGTCAAGTTCAAGGATCTGGAGGAACTTGTCAGCCACAAGATCAGCGTTAATCTGATGCCGTTCGATGTTCGTGCTGACTTCGTCCGGGTGACCGGAGACACGGTACTGGTTCCAGTGACTATCCAGGTGAAGAACCGCGATGTCACCTTCGTGAACAAAGACGGCGTACAGCGCGGAACCATTAACATCTTCGGGCGGGTCACGACTCTTACCGGTCGAATTGCGCAGACTTTCGAAGACACCGTCCAGATGGACATTCCGGCCGAGCTTCTTCCTAAAGAGACGGAGAATTCACACGTCTACTGGAAGGCACTTCCGCTGCGACCCGGGCGCTATCGTTTCGATATCGTGGTCAAGGATGTAAACGGCGATCGTGCCGGCAGCTGGAGTAGAGGAGTTCAGGTCCCCGACTATGCCGAGGACAAACTCGCATCATCTTCGTTAATCGTGGCCGACAATATGGAGCCGGTTGCGGCGAAAAATGTGGGCACCGGAATGTTCGTGATCGGCACCACCAAGGTGCGGCCGCGAGTAGCTTCCGCGGACGGTAAGCCGGTAATATTCAAACGCAACCAGAAACTGAATTTCTGGATGCAGATATACAATCTTGGTGTGGACGAGAAGACCCATAAACCTTCGGCCACAATTGAGTATGACGTCACCAACGCAGCGACCAACAAGCAAGTGATCAAAAGTGTTGAATCGACCGACCAGATGGGCAATGTAGGCGACCAGATGACCCTGCAGAAGACGCTCTCGGCCGCCAACCTGGGTCCCGGTATCTACCGGATCCAGATCAAGGTGAACGACAACATATCCAAGCAGAAGGTGGATCCTTCGGCGACGTTTGCCGTGGAGTAACCTGGAGAAAGCTTGGTCTTCCACAAGGTGGTGGAGTGATGTTCCGCAAGCTTGGATTACTGATCATAGCGCTGGGCTTGGTACTTCCAGCCTCGGCTGCCGAAAAACCAGGATCAATCTCTGGATACGTGCGCAACTCTGGCGGCGTGCCCCAGATGGGCGCTCTGGTCGAAGTACTGGGTTCGGCGGCTCGTGCGCTGAAAGTATTTACCGACGAGAACGGTTTTTACTCCGCAGCTGGATTGCTGCCGGGGAATTACAATGTCAGGGTCTCCGCTCCGTCTTTCCTGCCTGCAGAACGCGAACGCGTGGGGCTGCGCGCCGGCGCCGCCGTAATCGTCAACCTCACTCTGAACACGCTATTTCAGGCGATGCAATTAGGGCCGATGCGAGGCCCGGCCGATGAAGACGACTGGAAGTGGGTCCTCCGATCGGTCGCAAACCGTCCTATTCTTCGGGTGCTGGAAGATGGTTCTCAAGCAGTCGTCTCCTCGTCCGAGCAGGACAATCATGAGGTAAAGGGAACGTTGTCGTTTGTAGCTGGGTCCCCATCCGAAGGCTTTGGCGGCGCTTCCGACATGAGCACGGGCTTTTCGGTGGAGAGGTCAATCTTCTCCTCGGGAACCGTAGCAGTGCGCGGCAACGTAGGCTACGGCAGCGGTTCGCCCGTGGCTGTCTTGCGGGCCTCCTACATTCACAAACTGGATAATGGGTCACAGCCGCAGGTGGCTTTCACTATGCGGCGCCTGGCTTCGCCCGATATTAATCTGCACAGTGCGGCGTTACAGGCACTGTCGCTGACTACCGCGGACGACATAACCCTCGGCGACATTTTGGAACTCAAGTTCGGGAGCGAACTTCAAACCATCCAATTCATGGGACGGGTAACCGCATTTCGTCCCTTTGGCTCTGCGGACCTGCATCTTTCTCCCAATACCGTGCTGGAATACCGCTACGCCACCTCACAGCCCGATAGCCGCATGGACAAGGGTTTCGATACTGCTCCCGCGGATCTAAGCGAGTCCGGTCCCCACATGAGCATTGCTGGTTTTTCTCCGTCGTTGGAGCGGGCACATCATCACGAGATCTCGCTTTCGCGGCGAGTGGGAAAGAATAACCTGCAAATGGCGGTCTATTCCGATCGGGTGCTCGATCCGTCGCTTACTGGTGTAGGTGAGGTTTTTGCGGACAACGGGGAAGTATTGCCTGACCTTTATTCCGGCACGTTTACCTACCGGGGAAAGGAACTGGAAACCCGTGGACTGCGCCTCGTCTTGCAACGCAAGCTCTGTTCGGATGTTACCGCTACCCTGGATTACGGCTATGGTGGCGTGCTTGATTTCGCCAAACCCAGTCTAATGCTCCTACCCTCAACAAAACCCGGTAGGGTCTTGCTAGCGCAGTTTCGGCCTAAGCCCCGAACCGCGACGACCGAGTCAAGGGAACCGATCGCTTTCGAGACTATGGGATTC
>DATHJP010000618.1:0-3003 GCA_035489695.1 Terriglobales bacterium | reverse complement strand
GATCTCGAAGGGACCATACTCTGAGCGCTGGTCAGCTTTCTCTGGGTCGTCGACCTTGAATGCGCCATTGAAGCTCTCGGGCGTGCCCAGCTTTTCTTTTGCGATCTGGTGACAAACCGAGCAGGAGACGCCGTCTTCCGCGGCAGCGTTGTCCTTGTTGTCAGCATTGAACGGAAGGTGGGCAAAGATTTCCGTTTTGCGGCCGTCGCCCTTTGCCTGCAAGTGGGTGATGGGCATGTGGCACACCGAGCACTCATTTTCTATTGCAGGAGTCGACTCCGGATGATCGGCTGATTCGCGCCGCACGCTGGCCTGCCAGTAGGGATCGCGGGAAGAATTGGCCATCATGCTGGGCCGCCAATCCAAGCCGATGGAAATGTCCTCACCCGATTTGGTCGTCAGTCCATTGTGGCAGGCGACGCACCGGTCGGAAGTTTGAAACTCGGGTTTCAGCCCACCGTGCCTGGCGCCGCCTCGTACAAAAGGAGTGGAGACGATCACTGTCGCCGAAATCGCAAGCGCGCACCAGATATGTTTTTGCATTACCAGCCTTCGGTCAACTTTCCGTCGCCCCAGTCCCACAGAAGGTAGAACATCAGCTGAACTGGACGGCCAGTCGTATTTGTCATCGGTGTGCGCACTCCGAGGTTGGCGCGGACGTGCTGTCTTCGGCTGACCGTTACCTGCATCTGTGGAAGTATGTCCCAGTTGGTTTTTGCTCCAGTAGTGAGATCGCGATCGGCGAGGAATTCCACCATCGGTGACCAGAGCCGGCCCAGGCCGCGATTTGGAGCGAAGCTCTGGCCAACGGCGACTCGCCAAAAGAGCGATTGCGGGGCGATATCGGTATGACGTGGGAGATCGGCTCCGAACTGGGTCTGCAAAAAAGTGTTCGTTGGAAACAACTGATCGAAGGCAGCGAAGGTTTCGAATGTAGTGGTGCCACTACCGAACCCACGCGTCCGGCTGCCCGTCGGTACGAGCACCCCGCCCTGCAGGCTCAAGATCGATCCTGAACGCAGGCTGGAGAAGATCTCGCGCTTCAGCGCTAACGTGGTGTCACCCACTCCGCCATACCAGGTGTGATTCTGGTCTTGAAACTCCAAGGGAACGTCGATCTCGATCTGGTTCTTTACTCCGAAGCGCTGCTCGTGAATGATGTCCACGGACACGCCCGGAGCTCCCCGCGCGTTGACTGCGCTGGAGATTACAACTTCGTCTTCGGGAAAAGCCTTTTCCGTAACCAGCGCGCGTGGCAGATTCAACTCTCCTCTAGCCCAGTGCTTGTTCGTGCAGAGGGTGCGCAGATAGGCGATGACGTCGTCGATCTGCTCCGAACTCAGCAACTTTCCCCACACCGGCATGATTTTCGAGAAGCCGCGCGACGGCCCACCGTGCGTGATCACGTCTTTCCAGGCGGAGTTGGGTTCGGGCGTAGTTTGATCGCACCTGGTGAAATCGGGGAAGGTGTCGGGCCGCACGAATCCCGCGGTTGACTGCGGAGCGCCCCTCCCGTCGCTGCCGTGACAAGCGACACAAGTCGTCTTGAAGATGTGCTCGCCGTTCCCAACATTTGGAGGCTTACTGTATTTCAGGGTTTGCGCGAACAGCAGAAGGCTGTTCGCCAGGAAAAACGCGCAAAAGGCGATGATGCGGAGGGCAATGTGCACAGAGAAGTTTACCTGAGCATGTTTTCCTAGTACAGGATGCGATGAACGTAGCTTAGGTTTCGCTTTGCCGGCACATTCCTGACGAATTGTCGGCCACTCGGAAAGTGGGATTCGTCCAGCGGTACGTTTCGGTTTGCCTTGTTATCCCGCAATCAGAGGCAAGCTCTATGCTGCGCAACAGAAGCCGATGCGGACAGCTAAACCGTGCCGCGGATGCGGTCCTTACCGCAGGCACGATGCACGCGGCTCGAGTTTCAGGCTGGATAGAGTTTTTGGAAAGACAAGGCTCTTCCGCGTGGAGAAAAATCGCGCTTCAGACTTCCGGCGATTTCATCAGGGACGAGTACCTTAGAAAAACGGGGCTATTGCTTTTTCACTGATGCTGACGCGGCGGCAGATGCGGTTGCGGTGAGTTTCTTGTATTCGGCTTTGGCTTGACGAAGTATCGGGATATCCGGGTCCGCGTCTTTCCAAGTGGTGAAGAAATCATCGTAGGCTTTGCGGCTGTTCTCACGGTCCCCTTGCATGGCATAGGCTCGCGCGAGACCGAGTTGCGCCAGGGGAGCAAACAGTTCCCACTCGGGCCATCCGCGATGATCGATGAGCTTTTCGAACTCGGCGGCAGCCTTGGTGTACTCTCCTGCAGCTAAGTAAGCTTGCGCATGATAATAAGGGATCCGCCAACAGCCTTGTTCGTATTGCGTCACTGGAGCAAGCAACTCCATGGCCTTAATGGCGTTTCCTCGCTTGCGCTCGATGATAGAACGAATAAGCGGCAGGTAGACCTTCTGCTGCAACGTGTCTTCAGGAAACAGCCGATCCAGTTTCGCTGCTAATGCTTCAGCCTGCGTCACGTCGCCGGCGTCGCCTAATGCCTTGGCACATAGCATGAGTCCTAAAGCATTTTCATTACCCGCCTCTCCAGCTTGGCGGCAGAGCTTGCGCGCCAGGGCATAGTTTCCTACATAGGATTCAAGCCAGGCATGCCAAGCAAGCTCGAAAGCAGCGTTTTCCATCCGGTTCGCGCGCCTCTGTTGCATCACCAGCGTTTCGCTCAGCGAACGGAGTTTGCTGAAATTGCCGCGAAGGAATGCGAGCTGCTTCTGTAAATTGAGCCAGACTACATCATCCCCGGGGGCTTGGCGGGCAAGCTGTTCCATCGTTGCGGCATTATTCTCGAAAAAGGCGATTCGGTAGCGCAACATTACTTGAAATGGCGTCAGGGATCCTTTCTGCTGCCATTGGTCAAGTAGTTTCTTAGCCTCGTCAAAACGGCCGAGGATCAGGAGCGCCTGGCTTGCATTGGAGTAAAGCGAAGAAGCGGGTACCGGGG
>DATHJP010000617.1:0-6049 GCA_035489695.1 Terriglobales bacterium | reverse complement strand
CCTCCGCGCCCTGCCTATCTCCCAACCGGAGACGGGCACGGCGGTTTGTCCTGTGGCTCTGGCTCAAGCAGGTGCCCTGATTCGCAGCAAGCACTACGACGAAGCGGAACGTATTCTACGAAAATTGGTCACAGAAGACCCACGCAATGCAGCTCTGCATTTCGCCTACGGCTACCTGCACCAACAGCAGGAAGACTGGGACGGAGCTTTTGACGAGTACTCGGATTCGCGCGATTTGCTGCCCGGTTCCTCCGAGACTCACAGCCGGTTGGCTTACATCTTCTATCGTTATGACGATGGCGACAATGCGATTGCGGAGGCGCGCACCGCTCTTAGCATCGATCCTCAGAATGCGGAAGCCTACCGCTATCTGGGGCTTGGCCACTACGCCAATGACCAATACCAGGCCGCACTCCATGCCTTCCAACAATCGCTCACCCGCGAGCCCCACAATGCAGATGTTTACTACGACATGGGGATCACGCTACGTGACAAGGGAGACCGGGCTGGGGCCGCTGCGGCTTATCGCCAGGCTCTTGCGCTGAACCCCGGACTTTGGCAAGCCCAAAATAACCTCGGAATGTTGCTGCACGATTTGGGCAGACTTGACGAGGCCATCACCCACTATCTCCGGGCCAAGCGTCTGGCGCCGCAAGAAGCTGTGATTCGCCACAATCTCGGGAATACTTACTGTGACAAGGGCGATTTCGATGCTGCCATTGCCGAGTTCCGCGAACTCTTCAAGATGAATCCCGGCTGGCAGAAAGGCCACAGCAGCCTGGGAAAAGCCTTCATGGCTAAGCGGGATTACGAGAATGCAATCTCGGAGCTACAGCTTGCGATCCTGCAGAATCCGACCGCACCGGTCGAGCACCGGTTTTTGGGACAGGCGCTGCTTATTGTGCAAAGGCAGCCAGAAGCACTCCGCGAATTGCGCATTGCGGTAGCTCTGGACCCAAACTCTTCCCTCGCCCATCACTATCTTGGGACAGCGCTTTACAACGCGGAAGATTATGCTGCCGCCGCCACTGAATTCCGCCGGAGCTTGCAGTTGGAACCTAATGCCAGTAATCACTATTTTCTGGCCGCTTGCTTGATTGGCTTGAATAACTACGATGAGGCGCTGGCGGAGCTGGAAATCGCCTCCAAACTGGAACCGCAACAGAACTTGTACCGGGCTCGCAAGCAGGAACTGCTGCAACTGATGAGAGTGAGCAGTCCCCGATAAGTGGCCGGTCTCATCTCACTTTGAAAAGTGGCAATGCAAGGCGTCACGAAAGTAGACAGGTGATTTGAGTAAGTCCTTTGTTTTCCGGACACAAGCTTTGGTTTCCGAACTGCAATGTACTTTTGGACGGTAGCTAACTATGAACTGTGGTGCGGGCGCGAAAGCAAAAAATCCGCCTACAATGGGCTCTAGATAGCGCGATTCCTGCATACGTCGAGCCCATCTGGGAGCAGGCATTATGAACTCAATATTTTCGACACCTTCGGGGAAGCCAATCACTCAGGGCGTGGTCCAGCCCCAGAGTGATGTGCAGCGTGCTACATCCGCCGCTATCCCTCAAAATTCTGCCTCGACACCGCAGATCGGGCCTAAACGCGTGGGTTATGGCCTGCCATGCTCGAAATGTAAGACCTATTACGCCGCAGATCTTAAAGCGTGCCCTATATGCAAGAACCCGGAGCGCATCACTGCAAAGACCGTCTCGGCACCGCTGGCTCCTTCTTCCACTGATCCTGATGCGATCGCTCTGGAAGAAGAGCGTGAGCGGTTTCTGCGTGAGTTCAAAGCCCAGGTCTACGCCTCGCATACGCAGATCAACGCGGCGGCCAGCTTTCGCTGCAATAAGGATGAGAACCACCAGGGTGGTTATGAGCCGGCAGCTGTTTGCCAGCCCTGCCACAACCGTCTTCAGGAGCGGACGGACCTGATGGAAGCGGCCTTGCACATCGATTTGAAGGAAGCGGCGCAGGTAATTTACGACGCCGTCTGGTCGGATCCCTCTGACCCCAGCAAGACCTATCTAAATGCCGCCCACGCGATTCTTAGCGAATTGCGTAAACGCGCCGGCATCGGAGCCGTACTCGGTCCGCTCAAGCCTCGACCGCACTAGACCTCCCGAGACAATTCGGCTGGCGGAGCGAATCGCAATTTGCCGAAAGCCCTTGGCACGTGGAAATTGGGCTCGGGTGTTCCCGTGGGTTGCCAGGCCAAATACGCCCGAGGCTCCTTGGTCCCTTCAATGCGATAGAAATTTGCCCGCCACACCGCATTCGAATCGAAGTTCGATGTCAAAGCCTTCAGTGGGATTGCAAGTTCAGCAGCCCAAACGTGTAATTTCACATCCAGAAAAACTGAGCGTTGCAAACCGCTCTTGAGATCGGCGAGACCCTTGGGGGATATATCCAGATCGATCCACATTCCGTTAGGGCTGACTTCGAACTCTTTGTAGAAACGCTCCCTGGAAGGATCGGGCTGCAGAAACGCTTCCGCAACATCACGGTCCCATAAATGGTCACGGCGCCCGCTTGGCTCGGCATCTGCAAACACATGAAGTTCACGATAGCGGCATTCGAATCGCAAATACAACGTTCGCCGGGTCCAGAGAACACGGACCGTAGTTTCTCGTCCTGGATCAGGTTTCTTACCTTGCCAGTCTGAACAGAAAACCACCGCTGCGGCGTTTTCCCAGTGTTCCCCCGCCTGCGAGGCGTTGAGGTCAACCTCGTAAGCCATGTAAGTGGCAACGATTTCTTGGCTCATAGGCATCAATGAAAGCACTCATGGTAGTCGAAACATGTTCCACGATTCCCTGAGAACCGAGAACCAGGAACTGAAAACTGGTTGATATCCTCGAGACACTTCTCAGTGGCAAACTCTCGAGTCCCATCAACTCCTGTCCGCACAAAATTGTTTTGACCGCAAGATCCGGATAGCCCACCCCGCCGCCTAGCCTTAACCTTTGACACTATGACGACCAATGCGATACTCAACTGGACGAAACTTACCGAGATGGCCAACTCTCCCGAACTTCGCTGGTGGCACGCCGTAGAAGCGCGAGATGCGGGATATGACGGAATGTTCGTCTTCGCAGTTTCTTCCACGGGCATATATTGCCGGCCATCCTGTCCGGCGCGGCGTCCGCGTCGCCAAAACGTAACTTTCTACCGTCAACCTGACGAGGCCGAAAAAGCCGGCTACCGCGCCTGCCTTCGCTGCCGCCCTCGCGCCATTGCCGGAAATCCTCAAATCGAAATGGTGAAGTCGGTTTGCCGTTATGTCGAGCAGCATCTGGACGAACCCATCACCCTGGCTCTGCTTGGGACTGCCTTTCGCC
The DNA here is from genome assembly GCA_035489695.1 of Terriglobales bacterium. Taxonomy (GTDB): domain Bacteria; phylum Acidobacteriota; class Terriglobia; order Terriglobales; family Acidobacteriaceae; genus 40CM-3-55-5. The sequence continues at coordinate 2,708 of DATHJP010000617.1, read as the reverse complement.
AAAGTCCCTTTCACCTGCAGCGGACTTTCAAATCCGTGCTGGGCATCACCCCGCGCGCCTATGCCGACTCCTGCCGCCTCAACCAGCTTAAGAGTAATTTGCGAGCCGGTCACTCCGTCACTCGCGCCATGTACGACGCCGGTTACAGCTCCAGCAGCCGGTTGTACGAGCGTACCGCTTCGCAACTCGGCATGACGCCCGACAAGTACAGGCGAGGCGCAATCGCTGCTCCTATTCGCTACACCCTTAGTGATTCTCCCCTGGGACGCATGCTGATCGCCGCTACCGACAAAGGCATCTGCGCCATTCAATTCGCTGATTCAGATGACGAACTGGTACACGGCCTGAAACACGAATTTCCTTTCGCTTCACGCCGCCGTGACGACCAGGCAATGCAGACGTGGAGAAACGACCTACTCGGACAGATGCGCGGGCAAAAACTCAACTCGAAGCTTCCTCTTGACATTCAAGCCACAGCTTTCCAGCGCCGCGTCTGGACGTATCTTCAATCCATCCCGTCCGGCGCAACCCGTTCCTACAGCCAGGTAGCGAAGGCGATTGGGCAGCCCGAAGCGTGCCGCGCTGTTGCTCGCGCCTGCGCCACAAATCCGGTGGCGGTCGCGATTCCCTGCCACCGCATAGTCCGAGACAACGGAGATATGGGAGGCTATCGCTGGGGTGCCGAACGAAAGAAGGCTTTACTGGAGATGGAGCACGAGCAAGCGGAATCGCATGTTTAGGTTGATTGGGCTCAGGCAGTCTCCGGCTACCCGTGATGATGAAAGAAGATGAGCACGCCGTGGACGATGAACCCGACGGCAAACCACAACGTCGCTTCCAATATTCGCTTGAATCGAGGCGTCATCATGACCGAATAATACCGTTATCTATCTTCTAGCTGCACATAAATTTTCCGCGCATAATCCAACAGGTTCAATACGGCGTCCTTCTCCGCTGGAGTGTTCCAGTCTTTATTTGACTTCGCTCCATCAATCAGACGATCAATCCAGGAAATGAAATATGCGGCATCTTCGGCCGGCTTCGGCTGGGAACCTGCCACGGTTAAATAAATCGGGCTGGTTGTAGCGTAGGGATACAGGTCCAACACCGGATGTTCGGCCTTCTCGCTCCATGCCCGCAGCAGGCACCACCCGCTACGGGAAATCGAGATCTTATCTTCGATGTCAGCGCTCATGCGGTTCCCACTGAGTTTCAGATCACGGACCATCTGCCCATTGCAAATGATTTCGAGATGATCCACAGGTACAAATGAACGTAGCCAGCCTGTGAACTTCACCTGATGCTCGCCAGCGGGCAGTCTTAGTTCATCTCCGATTTTGCGATCGCCAAGTGTGAACCCCAGGAGCGGACCATTGGTTGCGAAGGTTCGCCCTTGCTTCAGAGAACCCAACCAGGACGTAATGTTAAGAGGCCCTGAGGGAACGCTGGCATAGACGCGATTTAACCCCACTGGCCCGTGAAGAGACGCGAAGTTGGCCATGGCATCCGTGCCTGCCGCCGCGGGCAAATGAAATCCGCAGTTCAGCAGGCGATACCACACCGCTGCGGTTGACTTGTGATCGCTGAATCCGAGCACCTCAATGTAATCCACTTTGCCCAGAGCGATATCCACTGGCAACTCGTGGGTTATCGAGGCATCCTTCGATGGATCCGGAATCGACTCGTAAGGATGAACATATCCAACCAGCGCCTGCTGTTGATGCGCCATATCGGCCACGGTCGCGTTGGCCGGAAAAAGACTGGCAGCCGCAGTGTTGGGATAGCCTACGTAGTCAGGGATCAGGAAATTGCGCGTGAGATTTAAAAGCCCAAGATGCCCCCAGTAGCTGGTGTGAAACTCCTGCCCAAACATCAGCAAATTGTTCGCCGTCGAAGCTGGATCGGGCTTAGTGCTGAAGTAGGCAATGTCAGGTATGCGTTGCTCCTTATTAACTATCAGACTCTCGACCACTGGAAGATTTTCTGCCGCGGCCTGTGCCGCCAAATCCTGCGGAGTGTTGCGGTATGCTCCGCCGTAATTCATATGCACATGCACGTCCCCGCTTACCCACCGAGAATCTTTGCTCTGCGGCAGATTCAGCGGCTCCAGGCGGATAGTCAGGCTTGTCTGCTTACCTGCAGCCACCTGTACGCTCCTCTTTTCGAAGCGATACTCAAAACCCTTCATGACCTCAACGTCTACACGACCAGCCGGAACGGTGAGCTCAGATTTGCCTGAGGTATGGAAATAATGTGATTCGAAATGCCGCTCCGCTCGTACAAAGTTGTCGTCAGCGTGCATCCATGCGTCATCCGGTGCGTACGCGAGGCCGTCCTCACCGGTCACAGAAATACGCGCCGGTGTGGGGACCCCTGTCGAATTCAGTACGTCGATACTGAGCCTCCCCATGGGCTTCAGATAATGCCTCTCTTTGGCGATGAGCTGACTTTGCGCCCCCGCCAGGACCTCCTGAGTCCACACAGAAGTATTCCCGCCACGATTAGAGATGAAAGCGATACGCTTTCCGTCGGGTGACCAGCGAGGATTGGTGTTATCAAATTCTCCGTAGGAAAGTGGGAAGGGATCGCCTCCCTGGGAAGGCATCACCCAGAGCTGATGCCACGCCTGCCCAAGATACGAGGCGTACACAATTCGCTTGCCGTCCGGCGAGAATTCCGGCCGCGCCTTCCAGGTGGTTTCTTCATAA
>DATHJP010000616.1:0-9427 GCA_035489695.1 Terriglobales bacterium | reverse complement strand
TGACTGCGCAGTTGACCATTGTTATCGATCAGGTTCCGAACGCCATTTCAATTCCGGTGCAAGCATCATTTCAAACATCGGGGCATACGGTGGCCTACGTTTTGCACGGCGCGGACTTTGATGAGCGTGTCATCGAACTAGGGCGGCGGAGTGGAGACCGGGTTCTTGTTGCCAAGGGTTTACGTCCCGGCGAGCGAGTGGCGTTAAAAAATCCCATGACCAAGGACCAAGCTCAGTGAGCCCTCGACGCAGAATCGTATGGGCAGCTATTGTTCTGGTGGTCCTGTTCTCGATCGGCATGATCGGCGCCGCCCGCCGGACGCACGTGGCGAGTGAAGACGGTGACATTCCGGTAGCCTCAGTCAAACGGGGCGATCTTGATACCAAGATCTACACTACCGGCGAACTGCGTGCGAGCCACTCCACTATGCTCAGTGCTCCTCCCATTGGAGGCGGCGTCCTCCAGATTACTCACCTGCTGCGCACCGGAACACCGGTTAAGAAGGACGATGTTGTCATTGAGTTTGATCCCGCCGAGCAGCAGTACAAGCTGGAGCAAAGCAGGTCGGAATTGCTTCAAGCCGAGCAGGAAATCACCAAGGCGAAGGCGGATGTTGCAGTACGTACCGCGCAGGACAAGGTGGCTCTCCTGAAAACCAGATTTGACGTCCGAGGGGCGGAACTGGAGGTCGGCAAGAACGAACTGGTAAGCGCCATTGATGCGAAGAAGAACGAACTCGCGCTGGACCAGTCTAAGCGGGCGCTGGCGCAGCTCGAACAGGACATCCAATCTCACACCGTGTCCGGGAAAGCCACGATCGCCCTTGCCCAGGAAAAGCGGAACAAAGCGCGCTTGGCAATGGACCAGGCGCAGCAGAATATTCAAAAAATGCGCGTTCGCTCGCCCATGAACGGATTGGTCGCAATCGAAAAGAACGTTGATTCAACTGGAGGAATGTTCTGGGATGGAATGTCATTGCCCGACTATCGGGAAGGCGACCAAACCCAGCCCGGCAACACGATCGCCCGGGTTATCGATCCGGCCGAGATGGAGGCATCGGCCAAGATCAACGAACGGGATCGGAGCAACATTAGAATCGGGCAGGATGTCGACATCCGGCTCGATGCCCTTCCGGGGTACTCGTTTCATGGCACCGTGAAAACACTGTCCGGGATGGCGATGAAGAATTTCTGGGAGGACCAGTCGGGAGGCAAGTTCGACATCACCGTTCATATCCCAAGTGCCGACCCCAGGTTGCGTGCCGGTTTCACGGCACAATTGTTCATCGTGGGCGACGTGCGCAAGGACGTTCTGTATGTGCCTCGGCAAGCATTGTTCATAAAAGATGGCAAGCGCGTTGCGTACGTAAGAAACGCCACTGGCTTTGAACCTCGTGAGGTCGAAGTTAAAGCCGAGAATGAGAGTCGTGCGGCTATCGAAGGATTGAAGCCGTCAACGGAGGTAGCTCTCATCAATCCTTTGGTTCCAAGGAAGGTGGCAAGTCCCGGCACGGCCGAACCCATCAGCGGAGGTGCACGCTAGGTGTCTCCACTGACCACGACCGGCAGCGCACCGATAGTGCAGATTCGCCAGCAGTGGATTCCCGATTTGCGGCTGGGTTTGCAAAACTTGTTGACCCACCGGCTTCGTTCCCTGCTGACAATGTTGGGAATGATTTTCGGTGTGGCAGCCGTGGTCACCATGCTCTCCATTGGAGCCGGAGCCCGACAAAGAGTGATGGCTTTTATCGAACAGATGGGGGTCCGTAACTTGATCGTCGAAGCCAAGGAGAGTACGGATTTTCAGGCTCATCAGAAGATCCGGAAAATCTCACCCGGCCTTACCTTCCAGGATTACCGGGTCATCCGTGACAACGTTAGCGACATTGCTGCTTCTACTCCCCGCAAACGGTTCGTTCCAACCAAGACCATCCCGAAACCCCAGCAGGAGCTTCCCACCATTTATGGTGTAAACCCCACTTACACGACGATTGCCGCCCTTCATGTGATGGAGGGAAGATTCTTCAACCAAGAGGACGAGGATCGCGCTGCGCCGCTCTGTGTGCTCGGAGCGGGAGCCAAATCCAGCTTATTTGGGGTTTCGAATCCTGTGGGCCAGCATGTAAAGCTCGACGAGCAATGGTTTCGGGTCATTGGGGTCGTAGGCCCTCAATTAACCTCGCAAACCGACATTGCGGGTGTACCCTCGCAGGACTTAAACAACATCATCTATGTTCCGCTGAACTCAGCCCTGTTCCGGCTTCAGAACACGTATAGCTTCTTTCGCGATGAAATCGACGGAGTTTATTTGAACCTGCGGGACCCTGACGCCATCGTTCGGGCGTCGCAGGTGGTTCGGGCCCTGCTGGACGCGTCCCATCACGGCGCTGGGGATTTCAGCATTATCGTGCCTGCGGAACTCCTCGCGGAACAAAGGCGAACCGAGCGTCTGTTCAATGCGGTCATGGTTGCGATTGCTTCGATCTCGCTTCTGGTCGGTGGGATCGGAATCATGAACATTATGCTGGCCAGCATCCTGGAGCGCACACGCGAGATAGGCCTTCGTCGCGCGGTGGGCGCCCGGCACTCGGACATCGTTCGCCAGTTCGTGGTGGAAGCAACCATGATCTCGTTTGTCGGAGGAACCTTCGGAATCGTCTTCGGTTTCGGGATGTCGCGTTTGATCGCCTGGCTGGCGGGATGGTCGACCATTGTCACCGCCACGTCGATTCTTCTGGCGTTTCTGGTTTCTATTTCTGTGGGCCTGATTTTCGGCATTTACCCGGCAGTCAAAGCGGCTCGTCTGGATCCAGTAGAAGCAATCCGGTACGAGTAAGCAGCGTCTCTGTCTTTCAACAATTCTGGAGGCCAACCATGAAGCTTCGTCTTGTTCTTCCGATTCTGCTGTCTGTTGCGATGGGCATCCTCCAAGCACAAACGGTGCGCGAACGGGAGACATTCCGCGGACTATCCAATCCACAAGCGCTCTCAGACACGCTCCCGGGCCCGCGGTACATGAGTGAGCATGTGGTTGACGGGAAGCTACGCCTGACTCTGCAGGATGCGGTTGTTCTGACACTGGCCAATAACAGTAACGTCAGGATCACGGAACTCAATGTCGAAACGGCAAAATATGGCGTGTTACGGATGCACCAGCCGTTCGACCCTCTCGCCCAGGCCAGCTTCAGCACGCTTCGGTCGACCTCACCAACCTTTTCCGACCTTGCCGGCGCTCAGACGCTCAGCACGCTCAATCAGATAACACAGATCAATTACAGCCAGAACTTTGAGTCGGGAACTAACTTTCAGGTCGGCTTCAGCGCTAGTAAGCTCTCATCAAATAGCACATTCAACTTTTTCAATCCATCACTTACCTCCAGTCTGAACTTGCAATTTACTCAGCCGCTGTTGCGGAGTCGCTGGCTGTTCGCGAACCGCGCACCTCTCATGATCGCGCGCCACAATCTGCGACAATCACGCGCAAATTTCGAAGCTCAAGTCAGTGACGCTATTCTCCAAGTCGTAAGCCAATACTGGGGCACAGTCCAGGCGCGCGGCAATTTGGAAGTGGCGCGAAAGTCCATGGAGGCTGCGGAAGCCAGCTATCAACGGGATAAACGAGCGCTGGAATTGGGCGCCTTACCGCCGCTGGATATTTACCGTTCCGAGTCCCAGGTGGCTTCACGGCGTGTGCAGGTGATTCAGGGCGAGTATGCCTTGAAACAGGCCGAGGACGCCTTGCGTTTGACCATCGGTGCGGATCTGGATCCTTATTTTCGTGCGCTGGATTTGGATTTAACGGAAAAGGCGGAACCGGAGGGAGAACTGCGGAATGTCGACGCGTCAACCGCGCTCCAACAGGCCTTGGACAGACGTCCGGAATTTGAAGCGCTGCGCCAGTTGCGGGCGACTGATGATATCAGCGTCAGACTGGCACATAACAACCTGCTGCCCGATCTACGATTGAGCGGAAATTATTCCAGCAACGGACTTGGAGGGAATCAAATCGACACCTCTGTTTCGCCACCTCGGCTGATTCCCGGAGGATTTGGCGACTCGTTGAACCAGCTGTTCGGCTTTGGATTTCCCACCTACGGGTTCACCCTAAGTCTAAATTTGCCAATCAGAAATCGAGGCGCTCAAGCCGACCTGGGAAATGCTCTGGTCTCGCGCCGCCGTGACTTGTACACCGAAAGGCTGCTTCGTGAGCAGATCACGCTCGAGGTGGCTAATGCCGTTCACCTGCTCGAACAGGCGAGTCTCACCGTGGCGGCCAGCAAACAAGCTCTGGACCTTGCCCAGAAAAATCTAGCCGCTGAACAACGCAAGCATCAATTGGGATCAGAGACGATTTTCTTTGTGCTGGAGGCACAAACAGAACTGGCTCAGGCAGAGACGGGTCTTCTGCAAGCGCAGGTTAGTTATCAGCTCGCAGTTGCAGCGGTCGATCACGCTACCGGGAGATTGCTCGATCCATATCGCGTTACCATTACGGACCTGACCAAGTAAATCCTTTTGATATTTATCCGAGAGGTGGTGGAATCTACCCGTTTGCCTTCGCGACCAGCAAAATCGCGAAGCAGTAAAACACAAACATGAGCGCAAGATATACTTTGGCTCGAGTCCCCGCGCCTGCGAATTCCTTCCACGCCAGCACTCCCCACAACGCAGCCACCATTGGTGCTGACTGACCAATCGCATACGAAATCGCCACGCCCGTGAAATTCGCGGCCACCAGATTGAAAACCATACCTGTGCCCCAGATCACACCGCCGAGCAGTCCCAGCATGTGTCCTGAAGATGAGCCTTTGAAAAATCCGCTGAAGTCCACGGGCTCTCCAACCAATGGCTTCTTCATGAAATAAATATTCCAAAGGAAGCAAGAGAGTAGTGCGCCGAGGGTCAAGAAAACCGCAATACTGTACGGCCCGAGGGTGTTGCCCTTGGTCATCGCGCTGGCCACGAAGGGTGCCCACAATCCCATCAAGACTCCAGAGACGATGCAAGTGATAATGCTTTTCTTCGAGACCGGCCGGCCCGCGCTGGCCAGGCTCGCGTAGGCTTTGCCGTCCATGATCACAGCGATCAGGGCGCACATCACGCCGGCCGCGAGCAGTCCGCCATTGCCCCTGGGCTGAAGGATAAAGCTCGAAACCACGCCGACTACCAGAGCGATTCCAATCGAAATCGGAAACGCGACGGCCAACCCTGCCATATCAATAGCCGCGACCAGCAGGAGATTCGCCAGATTGAAAATGGCGCCTCCGATCATGACTGAAACGATATTCGAAGTGTCAGCGGAGTGAACATTGTTGAGAAAGCTGTTCGCGTCATTCGCCGTGCTTCCCAGAGTAAAGGCGAATATCAAAGAAATTAAAAAGATGCCGACGGCATAGTCCCAATAGAACAGCTCAAACCGATAGTTCTTGACGCCCTTATAAGTGTTTGCCCACGATCCCCAGCAGATGGCGCTGGTGATCATCATGAGCAGTGCTATCTCCAAACTATGCGGTGTATACATTCATTCTCCTTGAGCGACTCATGCTTGACTGGCCGCGGGACAACCCCTTACTTACCGCGAATTCTAGAAACAAAAAGCCGCAAGAATCGATCGGCATCCAGATCAACACAAACTTTCGCATTAGGTAATACTTTATCTACTCCCTCGATCACATAGTGGTCCCCGCGAAGAACGTTGCGCTCCACCATCCCGTGTCGATTCCCCACGGTTTCTCCCCGGGTAAACTCTCCCCGGGTTTCGACGTCCACATGCATTTCTTGAACTTTCACCAATGTTGGATCAATCGCCACCGCTACCGCGGAAGGATCGTACATCGGCGCTCCTGGAGAACCAAACGTTACTGAAAGATTCACCAGATACTTGGCGACCGCATAGATAAAGTCATTGACAGGTCCGTGAGTTTGTCCAAGTTGATCGAGGTATTTTTGTGTAAACAGGGCTTTGTCGCCGACTTCCAGACCTACCATGGTCAGCGGCCATCCTGCTTGAAAAACGATTTGTGCGGCTTCCGGATCGTTATAAATGTTGGCTTCCGCAGCGGCATTCACGTTGCCACCGCTGATTGAGCCTCCCATCAAAATGACTTCCTTCACCAGAGGAACGATCGACGGATCCTTCTCCACGGCCAGCGCAATATTAGTAAGCGGGCCAACCGGAACCAGTGTGATTTCATGCGGTGAAGCGTGAACCAGCTGGATGATTACGTCGGGGCCAAAGTGAGAATCAACTTTGCACTTACTCGCTGGCAATTCAACATTTGCTAATCCATTTTTGCCATGCCAGAACTCGGCTGTGATCAGTTTCTGGAACAGGGGGTGTTGTGCACCCGCCGCCACAGGAATATCGCACCGGTTCGCCAGTGAAACCATGCGCAACGCGTTCTCCAGACCCATGGCCGCCGTGACGTTTCCCGGCACCACAGTGATTGCGCGGACATCCAGTTCCGGTGAGTTGAGCGCCAGCATTAGCGCCAGCGCGTCGTCACTACCAGGATCGGTGTCGAAGATAATTTTCTTGGCGGCGAGGCCAGGCAGTGGGAGCGCGGCCAGCATGCAAATCAAAAGAAGAGCAGAAACAGAGGGGTTCAGGCGTCGAAAGCTCGTAACTCCGACAAACTGAAGAATTTTCATTTGTCCGCGGAAAGAACAGCGCGTAGCCTAGCGTCGAGATTTGCAATGTGTCAAGACCTAAAGTGGAAGGCGCGTTAAACCTGGATCCAGTATGAATAGCAATGCTTCGCGCACCTGCACTTTGCTTCTCTCGGCCATGCCGTACAATTGTTGCTACAGGCAGCAGTTCCGGCTGAGCTTCAGTCCTCAGCCGAGTAAGCCCGAATCGTACTTCTGTCGGAGAACATCCAAATGTCGGTGGAAGACAGCAGACATTACCGTATCGGCGAACACGCCGCTGACGCTACGACGGAAGGCCTGTTCCAAGATTCCCACCTGCCGTTGGCGATACTCGGCGGGCGCCCGCTTCTATCCAACAAAGGTATACCGCTCAATCGTGAGTGTATAAATCAGGTTCGAGTTAACACGAGTGCAGTGGAGCACAGAGCGCAGACGCATATCGCCCGCCGTACAGTGAAAAAAGATTGGCAGGCGGCCTGGCTACTGCGCGCGATTACGTGTATGGATCTCACGACTCTTTCTGGGGACGATACCGATGAGCGAGTCCGGCGCTTGTGCGCCAAGGCCAGGCAACCGATTCAGCAAGACCTGGTGAAACGTTTGGGAATAGAAGATCTCAAAATTCAGGTTGCCGCGGTGTGCGTCTATCACAAGTTTGTGGAAACAGCGCGCGCGGCGCTAGCAGGCAGCACCATACCGGTTGCGGCCGTTGCCACCGGATTTCCCGCCGGGCTTTCTCCGTTGTCCGAACGCATAGCCGAAATCCGCCGTTCCGTTGAGGCTGGAGCTCAAGAAATTGATGTGGTCATAACCCGTGCTCACGTTTTTGGAGGCAGGTGGCAAGAACTTTACGACGAAATTTCCGCCTTCAAACAAGCGAGCGGTCAGGCACACATGAAAGTTATTCTCGGAACTGGCGACCTGCTGACTCTTCGCAATGTCGCTCGCGCCAGCTTTGTTGCCATGATGGCCGGCGCCGATTTCATCAAGACGTCGACCGGTAAAGAGCCTACCAATGCCACGCTACCGGTGGGCTTGGTCATGACGAGGGCGATTCGTGAATACGCGCAGGAAACTGGCATGGCGGTTGGGTTCAAAGCTGCGGGCGGCATTCGGGCCGCCAAGCAATCCCTGGAATGGCTGTCTCTCATGAAAGAAGAACTTGGCCCTTCATGGATGAAGGCAGAACTTTTCCGCCTTGGAGCCAGCGGACTTTTAGGTGATATTGAGCGGCAATTGGAGTATCACGTGACGGGTCGTTATTCGGCGGATTATCGTCATCCCATTGCTTAGTTTTTCCAAAAACAATGAGCATCGCTGAAAAATTCGCAGCAATGGAGTACGGCCCGGCGCCGGAAGATGCGAAAGAAGCGCTCACTTGGCTCGACCAGCACTCGCGCCGCTTCGGCCACTTCATCGACGGGACATGGCGGGAGCCTTCTGCACGAGAATACTTCGACACTACCGACCCTTCCACCGGTGAGAAGCTGGCCAGTGTGGCGCAAGGATCATCCGCCGATATTGATGCTGCTGTCAAAGCTGCCCGTGCGGCGTTTCCAAAGTGGCAGTCACTCACGCCGCATGCGCGCGCGCGTTATATGTATGCGTTGGCGAGGCAGGTACAAAAACACTCACGGCGTCTGGCCGTGCTGGAAACGATGGACAACGGAAAACCAATTCGTGAGAGCCGCGACATCGATATCCCGCTGGTAGCCAGACATTTTTACTACCACGCCGGTTGGGCGCAGCTTCTGCCGCAGGAGTTTCCGGACTACACGGCTTGCGGAGTCGTGGGACAGATCATCCCATGGAACTTCCCGCTGCTTATGCTGGCCTGGAAAATCGCTCCTGCTTTGGCCACGGGAAACACCGTTGTGCTGAAGCCGGCCGAGTTCACCCCGCTGACTGCGCTTGCATTGGCCGAGATCTGCCAGGAGATCGGACTCCCTGCCGGCGTCGTTAACATCGTGACTGGCGATGGTTCCACCGGCGAAGCGCTGGTCAAACATCCTGACGTGGATAAGGTCGCGTTCACTGGCTCAACAGAAGTGGGCCGCGCGATCCGCAGTGCGACTGCGCAAAGTCACAAGCGACTATCTCTCGAGCTCGGGGGCAAGTCTCCTTTCATCGTTTTTGAAGATGCCGATCTCGACAGCGCCGTGGAAGGACTGGTGGATGGGATCTGGCTCAATCAGGGACAGGTTTGCTGCGCGGGCTCACGTCTTCTCATGCAGGAGAGTATCGCTGAACCATTAATCGCAAAGATACGCGAGCGCATGGTCACGCTTCGCGTAGGTCCCCCGCTCGACAAAGCAATCGACATTGGCGCAATTGTTGCTCCTGTCCAACTAGAGCGCATTCAGCGACTGGTGAATCAGGGCGTCGCCGAAGGTGCTACCTGCTGGCAACCTCAAACCGAAATGCCATCGCGCGGTCTGTACTTTCCGCCGACGTTGCTCAGCAACGTTCATCCAACCTCGATGGTGGCACAGCAGGAAATTTTCGGACCCGTGCTGGCCGCCATGACTTTCCGCACCCCCACCGAAGCGGTTGAGCTTGCCAACAACACAGCCTACGGCCTTGCTGCATGCGTGTGGAGCGAAAGCATCAATGTTGCCCTCCATGTTTCGGCGCAGATTAAAGCCGGCGTAGTCTGGGTGAATTGCACAAACTTGTTCGACCCCTCCTGCGGATTTGGCGGTTACCGCGAAAGCGGATTCGGCCGCGAAGGGGGCAAGGAAGGGCTGCTTGAATATCTCGAGCCGGCATGGTTCAA
>DATHJP010000615.1:0-4835 GCA_035489695.1 Terriglobales bacterium | reverse complement strand
TGTTCGGTTGAGGGTGTTCTAAGTTGATCGAAAGGCGAACGTCCTGCGCACATGGCAAGCAATGAGCCCTTCATGGTTACGTCCGATTTTGAACTCGACGGGATCACCGGAGTGAAGGTCCTGAATCGCCATTGGCTGATCAACGTGGTGAGCCCCGAAAAACAAGCTGTCCACTGAGTTTATTTGGATGAAACCGTAGCTTCTTCCGACGCTACGAACGAAGCCGTGGAACCAGCCACGGCTGTCTGGAGTGAGGCTTTCGATTAGTTGCTTGGCGGTGGCGGTGACACGCCGGGCGGGAAACGGTTTGCGGGTCGGGTCCCATCCCGCCGTGGCTGCGGTTCGTACTCCGTTGTGCAGGTCGTCGAGAAGTACGAACGAGGAGCAAGCGTTTCTGAGACCTTCCGTGCTCGTTTTTGGGCCAAAGACAACGACGGAAATTCCCCTTGCTTGAAGCCGGTTTATCATCGGTGTGAAATCGGAGTCGCCCGAAACGAGCCAAATCTCTGTAACATGACGTTCCCTGGCCATTACGGCCGCTTCGAACGCGAGGGCGATGTCGGACGCATTCTTGCCTGGGCGGGTTTTGGGGACGGGTGACCACTCGGCGCCCCATTTTTCAAGTTGTGATTTGATGTCGCTTCGTTTCCAAGCAGCTAAAGCAGGTGATTCCCAGTTCCCGAAAAGAACCAACCCAGAAACCTGGCCAGAGCAGTGGGCCGAACGAACAATTGGAACGATGAGGGATGGATCGGTGAGGTTTTCGGCGTCAACCAAAACGCCAATGTTTTTAGTTTTCATAGTTACTTACGTACTTACTTATTTACTTAAGGAGGTAGTCAGTTGTAGCTGACTGCTCCGGTCTTCAACGAATTAACGATGATTCTTTACCGATATGGCAAGAGCCAGCGGTGTCATCATTAATAAGCGAAACTCGTACACTTAAAACTTCTCGTCGTCAAATAGTATTTTTAAAAAAAGTGCACTGTAGGCACTGTAGAAACCGCTGGGGGGCGCGTGCGGTTCCCCGGGCAGAACGGAACCCCGTCAATAAATTCTTCGGCGAAAAGTTGCAATAGTTTGCAGTGCTTTGCACTCGTGTGCAGCGGGGCGCAGCGGGTTTTCGGCCAACAGGGAATTCTTCCAAAAACCGGTGCTAAAGTCCCGCGTCACATGCTTCAAACACCAAACTCCAAAGCTTTTTGACCACGGATGGGACTGGATGAACACGGATCCAGACTTTCCACAGAAGGGAACGGAGAGCGCGGAGATTTTAACCGCTAATGAACGCGAATTTACGCTAATTGTGGTGCGCTGCGGAGGTGAGAACGCCGTTCCCCTTGGGGGTCACTATCCTACTCACCGTTCTCCCAATTGGACTTTGGATACTTTGCAACTCTCGCGGTCAATCTTGGCACTTCCGAGAAGGGTCTCCCCAGCCCCGTTCACAAGCAAGAAGTGAAAATCAATATCACGCTTCCGTGAAAACCTAGCGGTAATCTCTTCCAGCTTCCACTGCCCGCCCATCTTCTGTGTTTCGGCGGCTATCACGGGATGGGATAGAAGCACAGATTCATTTTGCTGGATGAAATCATCATCATTCTCCATGGGAATCAATTCTAAGTCGCTTTGACGAAAAACACCTTTCTAACGGCTGGGAATTGGTCAAGGGACTTCTTCGACTGGTCGTGCGCGTCCGGGTTGAACAGCATTGAAAGTTTTCCATCGTCCGCAATTTCGCAGACAACCACATGCCACGTACTCCGCTCGTCATACGGGCTTCCGTTGAAGACGCACGTACACACTTCCACAAAGCAGAACCGTTCTGAGGCTCTGAGTATGCCGTCCTCAATAGCCTCACGGTTGGCGTAATAAATTTTGCAGTCCGCCTTCTGTTCAACCATCGGCAACAACTGGCTCAAGTTCTTACAACTCGACACGTCAACATCAACGTCCTCAATCCTCCTATCCAAGAGCGAGGCAACACAAGCGGCGAAGCAATTGCCATCACCTTCACCATACTTTGTTTGATAGACGGTTGTCATGCTTTCAAAATTTTGACTTCCACTTCTATCATTTTCAAGTAACGCGGCTCTGCTAAAGGCCCCGGCCCAGGGCTTTTGGGATGCCTTCGTTGCCAGATTCCCTCAGCGCCCTCAAAGTTTTGTTCTCCTCTAGCGGAAGATCTAGTGCGGCGGCGATCATCGCACCGTAGGCATGTTTCGAGCCGGAAAAACTCCTGCTCACAACCCCTCTGACGACGATACCGTCAGCACCGAGTATAGGTCCTCCACTCATTTGGCCGGGCACCTTAGCAAGAAAGGCGAAACATGGTCCAGGAGCCATAACCTCTCTCTTGTTGTGGTTGTCTGGGAAAATATCCTGAACCAGGCCGACAGACACGTACAGATCCCGCTGAAACTCAGGCACTACGATGGCACCATTACGGCGCTCTACAGGAATGTCGTCCATTTCGGCGTAACCAAGAGCAATCGCTCGTTCGCCTCGGACGAACAAATTCGGAGAGATCGTAAGCGGTTGGTGGGCGGCCCCATCCGGAAGCAGCGCAATCTTACAAATCGCGACGTCGGTGAACATATCGAATGGTAGCTCTTCGAACGGGAAGGGGCTCTCCCGCCATCTGCCCCAGTATCGGCAGTCCAGGAAAGGGAAAAAAAGGCTGCCATTGCTCCCCGAGGCTGGATTAATAGGGACCAGAACACCGAACCGCATGCCGACTGGAAAGGTGATCGAGTTTTCGGTTCTCGCTGCTTTTCCTGCATACTTTTCCTCATACGGGTCGAGGAGCACATGGCAGGCTGTTATCAGGTAACCCGTGCAGCTGATTACGAAAGCAGTTCCGATGCATCTGATGAACGGCTCGCCCTCGACCCATACCACCACGGGCAGAACGCTTTGTTTTAGAAGGAAATCAGTCGGGCCGAACGTGGTCATCCAGCCGAAGCGGTTACTAAGGAGGGGCCGGTCGGTGAGCAATTCTATCTGGCTCTCAAACTGGAAGTAGTCAGCATCGTAGCCTGGCTTGGGTCTGAGCGTGATTCCTTTCAGACCGCAAATTGCCCAGTTGTCATTCTGGTCCCTCGTCCAAAGCGTTTTCATAATTCCCACTTCGGGAACCTTATTCGGCACTGTCGTCGAAGCTGTCATAAAACTGCAAAACGTATCAACCGCCTCCTCATGCTGAACTTTTGCCCGAAAACCCGTCAACAGATTCCTTCGGGAAAAGTCGCAGCGGCTGACGGTGCGTGAGGGTGCGTGATAGCGGGGGACAGTGGCGAATCTGCCGAGCGGCAGTTGGCGAAAAAACCGGTGCTACTGTCTGGCGCATGGCGATAAAATTTAAAGCAAAAACCAAAGAGGAAATTCCGGCTGAACTGCAATCGCTGTACGTGGACCGCGATGGCGGCTTTGCGCTGGATGTGGATGGTGCGGTTGATAAGGCCAAGCTTTTCTTGATACCGGTGGGAAGGGGAACAACTAACTCCCGGCACGATTAATCATCGCGCTGGAAGAATTGTGACCGTAAACCACCGGTCCGTCTGAGATACTCTCTATCTCTTCTCAAGATTCGCGTTCGCCGATCTCGCCTGCGGTGAACCCATCGTCTCGGATACCGCCAGCTACGAGCATGCCCGTGCCGACCTCGAACGCATTTACGGAGATCACACCCGAGTTGCCCGAGAGCTGGAAGATCGGCTTCAAGTTAATCAGTGACGGCGCTTCGACACTTCGTCGAGAGTTCGGCGCTTAGCGCCGATCAAGAAAATACCCGAGCGCTCACTCCACACTGATTCTGATACGTAAACTCTTGAATATGCGAGTGGTGCGCACCGGCACCAGCCACTCCATAAGGAGGTGGCACGGCCTGTGCATAGAGTCCCGTGATATGAACCGAATTCGCCTATACCTCGAGCTTACCAAACCGCGGATTCTCGTCATGGTCCTGGTAACGACGACGTTGGGATTTCTTCTTGGTGGCACAAGCCGCGACTCTGTGGCGCTCCTGTTTTTCACGTTGCTCGGCGTGGGGAGCGCTACAGGGGGCGCGGCGGTGCTGAATAATTATTTGGAAAGGGACTTTGACGCCAAAATGGTCCGAACGCGGAACCGGGCCTTGCCGGCAGGATTGATCGAGCCGGTCCGCGCGTTGACGTTTGGGGTCGGATTGGTGCTTGGCGGGGTGCTGCTCCTGGCCGTGGCGGTGAATCTTTTGGCGGGGTTCCTCGTGTTGCTCGCGGCGTTTCTTTACGTGCTCGTTTACACGCCGCTGAAACGAATCTCCTGGTGGAACACCACGTTCGGCGCGATTCCGGGAGCGATTCCCCCGATGGCCGGCTGGGCAGCGGCGACCGGCCACGTCGGCCCCGGCGCATGGGCATTGTTTGCGATTCTGTTCGCCTGGCAGCACCCGCACTTCTTCGCCATCGCGTGGATATTTCGCGATGATTACCGGTCGGCTGGATTCAAGATGCTGCCCGCAATCGAACCCAGCGGCACCCGCACCGTGCGTCTCACCATCGGCTTTTCACTGGTTTTATTGGCCGTATCGCTGGTGCCGACCCTCATCGGCATGGCGGGATGGTTGTACTTCTTCGGAACGTTCTCGCTCGGCTTGATGATGCTGGTCGCCGCCCTGGGTTTCGCGCGCAATCGCAGCACAACGAACGCGAGGTGCCTGTTGAAAGCCTCCATTCTCTATCTGCCTTTGCTGCTCGGTTTCATCCTCCTGGACGCCTGTTTCAATTGGTTCGTTTGATATGAAAACCGCGCCAGAACTTGATCTTATCAGTTGCCCGGAGTCCAGGGACGCCGGG
>DATHJP010000614.1:0-4267 GCA_035489695.1 Terriglobales bacterium | reverse complement strand
ATTCAATTGATGGGGCAAACCTCTCGATGTACACTTATCTGAGTTGATCGCGCCCGTAGCTCAGCTGGATAGAGCGATTGCCTCCGGAGCAATAGGTCGGGAGTTCGAATCTCTCCGGGCGCACCATTCCTTGCCCCAGCCGTATCGAGAAGTCGGTGAATGGGGCCCTTGCCTCGAAACAATTTGCTTTAAGCGGCGGAACGTTCGCCCTTGGTCTGATCGACATCCAATTTGGTTTGAAGGGATTTCTTCAGCACTACTAACCGTTCTTCCTCCGTCTTTCGTTCATGGCGTAGTTCTTGCACCCTGGCGGCGTGTTGTTTGCGCTGTAAAGACCGGTCACGATCTATTTCATAGCGATCCATGATCCCTCCGGGTGAGTATTAAAGTCTAGCGTCACTTCACAGCCCAATCAAGGGGAGCTTTTTGTTGAGAGTTGAAAGTAGATGAAATCAGGTGTCGTTTCCGAAGTCGAGGAGGCGTCCAACCAATCGACTCAACATTCGCCCACGGTCCTCCGGGGTGGACTGAAATAAATTGAAGGTGTTGGTATCGAAAATTCGTCAATCTGGGCGGTTGTTTGCCACTTCTTTTTTCCGCTTTCCCATGTGAGGGGTATGGCCGTTGCTTCTCGGGTAATTGTCGATTTCGATCACTCGAGTTTCGGGTGGCACCGCCACCACGTTCGTGCCACTACATAGTTGTCGGATGCCAGATGGACGGTTGTCCAAGCGCGGTTTTGTTTTTTTGGCAGAAAACTCTGGAGGATTTCGGCTAACCTCCTGAGCTGCACTATTTCGCAAGACTTGGCCAAGATAAGTCCTGACCGCAAGCTTTATCGCAGCCGAAGGTCCGATGTTTCGCCGTTGCCCGCGAATATATTCGACGAACGAGGTTGTTTGAGCTCGGCCCTTAACTGCCTCCATCCCGAGAGGCTCAAATTGCACTTTTTGCAGTGCATCTTTTTGAGGTCGATCACTGGGCTGGCCAGCTGGGTTGCGAAAGCGCTGAATGCGAGTTACAGCCAAGTCGACCACTCGAGCGAACTCTGCGCCGTTCTCCGACGTGCGATCCTGTTGTAGCCGCTTCTTTGCTCTCTGGGGAGAAAACCAGGTTGGATCTCGATCGGACTCTTGTGGTGCACCTAGCCGCAAGACCTCGCAAAGATGAGCGTTGACCACAAGCCCTTTCTTGGCAGATCCGGCAGAACTTCGCCCGTTGGAGTGCTTGCGACGAATGTAGTGGGTGAACGAAGCTTCCTCCATGCGGCCATGAACTCCGGCTTCTTCGAAAGCCTCGAGGGCAGCGGCCTGGGCGTGGGTTAAGCCTGGTTCGATGCCCCCCTTGGGAAAAGTCCAGCGTCCGCTCCGGGTCCGAATCAGCAGGAATTCGATGCCGCTGCTGCGGATGCGATAGCAAATAGCAGCGACCTGTTCGCATTCATTCCGTTTGCCTGGTTTGGGCGCGGGAAAAAACTTTGTGATTCCGAGCCGTAAGCGACCGCCGGCCAAACCTGATTCCCCAACCCTCATAGCAGCAGAGTGCACGATGCGGCCGACTTCGACTAGAGCACAGTTAGATTCTCCGCTGGTTACCGTTTGCAGCACGGATTCCTTCCTGTGTGTGTGCTGCGGACTTCGCATCTTGGATTCGGGGATACAGGACTCTTTCTACATACTTGCGCCAAGCTAGTAGCTAGCCACAGTATTTCTTTTCGGCACGACCAGGAAGGCCATCTTGGAAAATTTGTATTGTCTTCGTTGCAACCGGGAGCTAGAGCCAGGACATAAATCCGTTGCTGTATATATGTTCGCGCAAACGGTGGGGATAAGACCGCGGCAAAAATCGTCGGCGCAGAGGATCTGTTTCTGCCCGCAATGCTCGGTTTCGCTGGCGATGGGGCCTCCACCGGAAGGCGCCCTCAACATTGCTGCCTGGCAGATGATCCGCGACCTGGTCAGCTCCGACCCCGCCTTGAATCAGGCGGCGTGGGAAACCCTGCGAGGAGTTGAAGGGCTGCTGACGGCCACCGGAACGGATGGCGGACCGACTCGGGGCTACTTCGAGTTTTGAGGCATAAGCTAATGATGCATGTTCTACGCCTGCACGATCCTTCGACGATCAGCCCTGCAGAGCCGCGTTTTGGTATAGGCCACTGGATGGAGTGTGTGCTGCAGGAGTGTGAGAACGCGGGCCGGGGCTTTGCTGCCGAGCCCGTCCACGATCTTCGGGTAGCGCTACGGCGGTGCCGCTCTCTGGCAGATGGCATGAGGTTCATAGATCCGGATCCTTCGTGGAAGCGAATGCGCAGAGTCGGGAAGCCACTATTCACCGCTCTGGGCGAGCTGCGGGATACTCAAGTTCTGATCCAGTGGGTGCAGCGACTTGTACCCGCGGACGATCCGGCCGCGAACGCCCTCATCGCTTATGCGTCTAGAGAAGAGATACGCCTTAGAGATGCAGCATCGTTTGCCCTCTATAAATTTGACCGAAAACAGTGGAGCGATTGGATCGACCACCTATCCACAAGGGCAAACCGGCTGCAGCCGGGCGGCTTGGTTTTCCGGCATCTGGCGTTGGAGTGCTGGGAGGAAGCGCGTCAGCTCCACCGTCTTGTCCTTAGGAACCGCTCCAAAGTTAGTTACCATCGCCTACGCGTTGGCCTCAAACGCTTCCGGTATACGGTGGAGAATTTCCTTCCTGGTTTCCATGAGCGCTGGGGGAAGGACTTGAAAAAGCTGCAAGACCACTTGGGTGAAATTCATGACCTGGATCTACTCTGGGCGACTGCGGTCAGGTTGGAAGCTTTTCGCGACCAAGAGACGTTTGATGACTGGCGGCCGTTAATTGAGCAGGAGCGAAAAAAGCGAGTAGATGGATACCGCGAACTTATGCTTGGCAAAGCGTCGTTGTGGAATATGTGGAGGACCGAGTTGCCGGCGCAGCCGAACCTCGGGGCATTAGCCAGGATGGAAACCTGGGCTAAAGCTCTCGATCCTGAACCTGGGCATGCGCGGCACGTAGCTGCTTTAGCGATCGAATTGTACGACGGACTGTGTGCCAGCGGGTTTCTCAGCCCTGCCTTCAGGAACGGTCGTGAAACTCTTCGCACCGCCGCTCTGATGCATGAAATTGGACGCAGCAAGACCAGCAAGAAGTATCACAAGGCATCGTCTGGCCTGATTCGCAAACTAAAGGCTCCGCTTGGCTGGAGTGCGGATGACCTGGCCACAACTGCGCTTCTGGTGCGGCATCACCGCGGCAGGTCCCCCTTGGGTGTGCCCGCCCTGCGGCGCCTTTCTGCTGAACAGCGCGATTTCGTAATCGCCTGCGCCGGCATTTTGCGCTTGGCCGATGCAATGGATTGTGGTCGCGAGGAAAAAGTGCAGAAACTTACAGTACACGACCGCGGCACTTACCTGGAGATAGCGGCTTTGGGCTATCAAAGCGCAGGGCGTTTAGCCGAAAAAATTGCTCAGGCGAGGTATCCATTGGAGACGTTCCTCGATCGGCCGGTGCTGGTCCGTGCTGCCCAAAGCAGTGGCCAGTGATCAGTGGCTAGTGTCCAGCAAGAACCAACCAGGAACGGAGAACCGAGAACTGATTGCTGGAGTTATTTCGTCGCAGCTGGAGTCCTTCTACAAAAGCCGAAATCCTAGGTGACTTCTCACCACTAGCGATTGATTTCGAACGTCGCTCGCCGTGTGTTAAAGACTGTGACGAGGACCACACGAAAAAAAGGCGCACGCCTGAACTTGGCGTGCGCCTTGGCTCTTTTAATCCTCTAGCGCAAGCTTCCAGTCGTCGCATTGACTGGGTTGCCGATGGCTTCGCCGGAAACGAGAAGTTCCACTCTCCGGTTCTGCTGCCGGCCGCTGGAATTATCGTTAGATGCTACCGGCAAAGTGTTGCCGAAGCCTCTGGCTGAAACCGAATCTGTCGCTACGCCTTGTTGCACCAGATAATCGCGTACCGAGCTGGCACGATTTTCAGACAGTGTTTGATTCATTTGATCGGCACCGACATTGTCAGTATAGCCGCCGACTTCAATGTTCAGGCCAGGGTAGGCAAGAAGAATACCGGCGACTTTCGCCAGCTTCTCGCGTGCGCCCGGCTTCAACGAGTATCTTCCAGTGTCAAACAACACATCGGACATACTGACGATAAGACCGCGCGCGCTGTCACGAGTCTGAAGGATTTTATTCAACTGCTCTGACAATCGTGTGCGCATGGCTGCTTTGTCGTTTTCCGCCTGTTGCGCGGCTAA
>DATHJP010000613.1:0-3903 GCA_035489695.1 Terriglobales bacterium | reverse complement strand
AAACCCAATCAACGCAGTAAACTAATCACTAATGAATTTTATCTACGGCATCAATGCCGTCACCGAATCACTGAAAGCTCGTGCACGATCCTTTACCTGGGTAGGCGTGGCCAAGGAACGACACGATCTGCGCTTGCAGCGTGTCGTGGACGAGTGCCGGCGACAGGGAGTCGCCGTGCGGTTCGTGTCTCGGCCGGAACTCGACCAGATGGCGGGAAACAACGCCCATCAAGGTGTGGTCGCCGTCACATCGGGCAAACAATATAACGATCTCGACGACGTAGTAGCGGCCAAGCGAGGCCAATTTTCTCTGATAGTCGTGCTCGACGGCGTGGAAGATCCACACAATCTGGGTGCGATTCTCCGTACCGCGGATGCGGCGGGCGCCGACGGCGTCGTCATTCCTGAGCGTCGCGCGGCGGGGGTGACTCCCACGGTGACCAAAGCCTCCGCCGGCGCCAGTGAGCACTTGCCCATCGCAAAGGTGACGAACATCGGCCGCACGTTGGAAGAATTGAAATCCAAAAACTTGTGGATTGTTGGCCTCGATGAACGTGCGCCCCAAAACTATGATTCGCTCGACTACAAAATGGATTGCGCCATCGTGCTCGGGGCCGAAGGCAAGGGACTGCACGAACTGGTCCGCAAGAAATGCGATTTTCTGATCTCGATCCCCATGCTGGGAAAGGTGCCATCGCTGAACGTATCGGTGGCCGCGGGAGTCATGCTTTATGAAATCGTGCGACAACGTCAGAAAAAAGAAACCGCGGATTCGAAATGAAGTTGCTCCACGTCCTATGTGTCCTGTGTGGCTTGCTGGTCCCGGCTTCTGCGCTTGACCGCGAGGCCTTCACTTTCACTAAATACAATTTGGATGTGCGGATTGAACCCGGGCAGCAGCGTCTCGCGGTGCGAGGGCAAATTACGTTACGAAATGATTCGACTGCTCCTCAGAAAAATGTTTCTCTCCAGATTTCGTCCACGTTGGATTGGAGATCCATCAAGCTCGGTGGAAAAGCCGTGCAGTTTATTTTTCAGCCCTACACCTCGGACATCGATCACGCGGGTGTACTTTCCGAAGCGATCATCACTTTGCCTCAGGAAATTCCTTCGAAGGGAAAGCTAGAGCTCGAGATTGGCTACGAAGGCGTTATCCCACTTGATACAACCCGCCTGACAAGGATCGGCGTACCAGAGGAGCTAGCCAAACACAGCGATTGGGATCAGATCGGCACATCGTTTACCGCGATTCGCGGAATTGGATACGTGGCTTGGTATCCGGTAGCCATGCAATCTGCCAATCTGTCGGAAGGGAACAGCTTGTTCGACATGCTGGCTAGGTGGAAGGCACGCGAAGCGGGATCGAACGTGCAGATTCATTTCGAGGTAGTCAGTGTCACGGATTCTCCGTTGGAACTCGTGGTGAATGCTGATTCATGCAAGCCAGCTTCTACTGAAGCCGGACGCGGGCAGATCACCTCCGTCGAGTGTTCGTTCGAACCACTTGGCACGACGGTTCCTGCATTTGCCGTCGCGCCTTACTCGGTCCTGAATCAGTCGACGCTCGATGTTCACTATCTTTCCGAGAGCAAACCTGCGGCAGAAAATTATGAACTCGCGACGGAGTTAGCGCTACCGTTCATTAAAGAATGGTTCGGCGCTCCGCGACGAAAAGTAAAGATCGTGGAACTTGCGGATCCCAAAGGGTCGCCGTTTGAAAGTGGCAACATGTTGATGACACCGCTTAACAGTGATTCCAGGATTGCTGGCTTAGCCACCGTTCACCAACTGGCGCACTCTGCGTTTTTGTCGCCCCGTCCCTGGATTTATGAAGGCCTGGCCCACTTTGCTCAGGCGGCATATCTCGAGCAACAAAGCGGACGCCAGGCGGCTGTCGATTTCATGGCTCAGCATCGTACAGCGCTTGTGGACGCTGAGGAATCGCTGGCCGCGGAGCGTCCCTCCAGCGCGGCGGCCGGCGAGTCACTGATCAACACTTCACGCGAGGAGTTTTACCGCAGCAAGGCAATGTATGTTTGGTGGATGCTGCGCGACATGATTGGCGAAGAGACGCTAAAAAAGGCGCTGGCACTTTATCGGCCGGAGCAGGACAAAGAGCCATCCTACATGCAGCGCCTGATCGAAGCGCAATCCAAACGGGATCTCGAATGGTTCTTCGATGATTGGGTGTATCGTGACCGCGGCCTGCCGGATTTTCGTGTGGAATCAGCATATCCACGGGCGCTCGTCGGTGGCGGATACGTGGTAACCGTCACCGTC
The DNA here is from genome assembly GCA_035489695.1 of Terriglobales bacterium. Lineage (GTDB taxonomy): Bacteria > Acidobacteriota > Terriglobia > Terriglobales > Acidobacteriaceae > 40CM-3-55-5. Next base: position 1,623 of record DATHJP010000613.1, on the reverse strand, counting down.
GAAAATCTTGGCGACGCCGGCGCCCAAGTGCCTGTAACCCTGCGCATGGAAGGCGGCGAAATTACCCGTCTTCTCGAAGTGCATGCGAAGTCCAAGAGTGTGCTCCGCATCGGAGCCCCCGGGACGCCCCAAGAAGTTGTCGTCAATGACGGCAGTGTGCCGGAGAGGGACGTGACCAACAATATATTTAAGATCAACCCCAGCACAAAATAATCCCCAATATTAAAATTGAACTGCATTTCTTATCGGAGGATTCATTGGCCTACATTCAATTCCTCGGTGCTGCGGGAACAGTCACTGGTTCTAAGCACCTCATCAATACTTCTCCAGACAGTGGCGGAAAAAGCGGGCTTCAAACTTTAATTGATTGCGGAATGTTCCAGGGGCCTAAAGAATGGCGCGACCGAAACTGGCAAAATTCTCCCGTGCCCGCAAATGAAATTGATGCAGTGGTGCTCACTCACGCCCATCTTGACCATTGCGGCTGGATTCCCCGGTTGGTCAAGCAGGGATTTCGCGGCCCAATTTATGCGACCTCGTCCACGATCGATCTTTGCGGAATTATTCTTCCGGATTCCGGCCACCTGCAGGAAGAAGATGCGGCGTTCTACAATAAAACCAAAAGCTCGAAACACAACCCGGCGTTGCCCCTCTACACGTTTGAAGAAGCGCAAGATTGCCTGCAATATTTTCGTCCGCTGGGATTTGAGGAAAGCAAACAACTCTCACCAGAGATTTCCTTCCGCTTCGTGCGCTCCGCCCACATTCTCGGCTCCGCCATGGTAGAGCTGAAGCTCACCACGAATGGACAATCCCGGCAGTTGCTTTTCACCGGAGATATTGGACGAGTGCGCGATCCTGAGCCAGGGAAAGTGCTTCGCTCTGGCCCTACTGAAGGCGAGACAGCGGATGTTCTGGTGATGGAATCCACCTATGGCAACCGGCAGCATCCCACGAACGATCCGCGTCCCGAACTGGCGGCACTGATTCGTAAAACGGTCGAGCGCGGCGGCAGTGTCATCGTCCCAGCTTTTGCAGTGGAGCGAACCCAGAAATTCTTGTTCATCCTGAAGCAATTAATGGAGGCAGGGCAAATCCCACGCATCCCTATCTATTGCGACAGCCCGATGGGCATCAAGGCGGTGCAGATTTTTCTCAAACACACCGAAGAGTACAGCGAAGAGACACGTCAGCTCATCAACCAATATGGTTCACCTTTGAGTTGGCCCGGAGTCACCTTCGCTTCCACTCCCGAGCAGTCGAAGAAGATCAATGAAAATAAGTTTCCGTTAATTATTATTTCCTCCAGCGGCATGGTGACCGGCGGACGCATACAGCATCACCTCGCGCAACGACTTCCTGATCCGAAAAATACAGTCATCTTCATCGGATTCCAGGCGCCGGGAACGCGCGGGGCCACAATAAAGAGCGGCGCTCCTGAAGTAAAGATATTCGGCCAGACAGTTCCCATTCGCGCGCAGGTAGCGGCGTTCGAACAATTCAGCGACCACGCCGATACTCCGGAAATGCTGCAGTGGTTGCGCACCTTTCCGCGTAAACCAGCTGTCACCTATCTGGTGCATGGCGAACCGGCAGCGTCGTCGCAATTGCGCGACACGCTGA
>DATHJP010000612.1:0-6986 GCA_035489695.1 Terriglobales bacterium | reverse complement strand
GTTGCCGCTGATCGCTAATCCGAACGAGGAATTTTTACCGGAATCTAACGGCATCAAGTTGTTCCTCGGCGGGGCGGGAAGCAACGCACCCACGTCATTCCTGAATATCGACTTGTTTGCTACTTCGGGTGTCGATGTAGTTGCGGACATCCACCGTCTCCCCTTCGCAAACGACTCCGTTGCCGCCATCGAATGCGATGCGGTACTTGAACACGTTCAGTGTCCGCGGGATGCCGTGGCCGAATGCCTTCGGGTACTTCGCCCGGCTGGCTACATTCACATTGTGGTCCCGTTCTGCCACCCCTTTCATGCATACCCTAAGGACTATCAGCGATGGACCCTCGATGGTCTTAAAGAACTGCTCCAGCAATTTGAGGTTATTGATGCCGGAATACGAACAGGTCCCACGGCCACCCTGCTTGTTGTCTTTCTTGAATTTCTGAAATTGCTCAGTCCGAAGCCTTTCAGGAAAGCGGTCTACGTTTTCTGTGGGTGGCTAGTTTGGCCCCTTCGCTACTTAGATGTTTGGCTCAACCGAAAGCCGGATGCGCAGGTGTTGGCAAACCACTTTTACGCGTTAGCGAAAAAGCGGTCGGACTAGATGACATCGAGCGACAAGACAGGATCCGGACTCAGCAGCTACTCACTGGTGAAGTAATCCACCGTGACCGGGTTCTCAAACAAGGAATAATCCCGCGTCACCACGGTGATCCCGCTCTCGGTCACGAAATATCGCTGGCGATCGGCTTCGGTGTCATAACCCACGGTCGTGCCTTCCGGAATATGAACGTCGCGGTCAATGATGGCCTTCCGTATCCGGCAGTGCCGACCAACGTTCACGTGTGAGAACAAGATACTGGCGTCAACTTCGCTATAAGAATTTACCCGCACATCGGGCGAGAGCACACTGTTGCGTACCATGCTGCCCGAGACAATGCAGCCCGACGAAACGATGGAATCCACCGCCGTCCCGGTGCGTCCCGCCTCGGCGAACACGAACTTGGCTGGCGGATATTGCCGCTGATGCGTGCGAATAGGCCAGTCCGAATCGTATAGGTTGAACACCGGTGATACCGCAACGATGTCCATATTGGCCTCGTAATACGCTTCGAGCGTTCCTACATCACGCCAATAAAGCGCTTCTTTCTTGTTTTCGTCTACAAAGTCGTAGGCGTGAACCCGATACTCGCCTACCATCTTGGGCAGAATGTCCTTGCCGAAGTCGTGGCTGGAGTCCGGATCCTCAGCGTCTTTCAGAAGCACTGGAATCAGTACATCCGTATTAAATAGATAAATACCCATCGAGGCAGAAACCTTGTCCAGGTTATGAGGAGACCTTAACTTCGTCTCCTTCGGCTTCTCCAGAAAACCGAGCACGCGGTGCTCGCGATCTACATCCACCACTCCAAATCGATAAACTTCGTCAGGATCAATCTGGATGGTCGCCAGCGTGACGTCGCTTCCTCCGTCTTCATGCTGCTTGAGCATCCGCCCATAATTCATCTTGTAAATATGGTCGCCAGACAGTACCAGCACATGCTTGGGCTGCTCCGAGCCAATGGAATAAATGTTTTGATACACCGCATCCGCCGTCCCCTGATACCACTGATCGCTTACCCGTTTCATGGGAGGCAGTACTTCGACAAACTCCCCCATTTCCCGGGCCACGATGTTCCAGCCCTCGCGGATGTGCCGGTTCAGCGACAGCGCCTTGTACTGAGTCAGGATGTAAACCCGGCGCAGATCAGAGTTAATGCAGTTGGAGAGGGTGACATCAATGATGCGGTAAATTCCGCCAAATGTGACGGCAGGCTTGGCCCGGTCACGTGTGAGTGGGTAGAGCCGCTCGCCTGCGCCTCCGGCCAACAGCACTCCCAACGTGTCTTTCATTTGGCGTCCGGTCTGATGCTGGTTACGATTGCGATCGCTTGCGTAGGCGCGTAACTAGCCCAACGGCGTCCAAAATACTAGCACAGCCCGAACACGAAGCCGGAAAGCCTGGGATGGTTGATTTTCTAACGGAGTAGCGAGCTTTGAAATTAGTGCGCCCGTCGCAGGTTCTTAGCGAACGGCCAACGACGAACGACCAACGACTGCTTTCTTACGCGGCGTCGTCCTCGATCTTGATACGCAGAGACTTAAGAAACTTGAGGTCCTGCTCGCTGATCTTGAATTCAGGGTTGCTGGTCAGAGTGGTGACCAGGGATGTCTTGTCGCTGGATTTCTCCCCCGGCTTGCTGACCCCAATGGTGGCTTCCAGCACGAGGAAAATGTCGTATCCGCCATCTTTGATTTTGGAAACGACTTCGGCAATCTGCTCCGAGTCGGCAAGCGACTCGTTGATTGCCTCGCCCAATTCCTTCATCAACTGTTTTAATTGCTGGTCCACACCGCCCCCTGGATAAGCGCTTATGAACTCTGTTTCAGAGCGCTTCAGTCGTCCTAACACATTGGATGCTGGCAACGCTCCCAATGTTTCGTCATGACAACGCTCTTATCGGGCGCTATTGTACCCCTGAAGATTGATAAAATCGATGTCAATGGTGAATCTCTCGACAGCTCGCAAGCTGAGCCTTGTGGCCAGGTTAGCCCTCCGGCAAGCACAGCAGACGCGGACCTGGGGCGCCTTCTTGCGCGCCGGCCGGATCACCGGGACTCATGTAGGACGAGTACTGCACCAGCTTTGGCTTGAGGTCACAGGCTTTGTTTTCCTGGTTTTAGCTGGCATCGGCAGCTTGGCGCTCTATCGTGAGTACGCCGAATACCAGGCCGGCAAAGCAAATCCGAGTCGGATCGTGGCTGCAATATGTTTCACTGTGCTGTTCGCCTGGTTCGGGGTGACCTCATTCTGGAAAACACGAAAAAAGAGCAAATCTTTAACCGCGAAAGATTCGGAGTTGCACGAACGGTTACGTTGATGGGAATCAGCCCGGCACTCTGCCACCGTTAAAACGTTGGAATGACTGACAAAACCAAGAACGTCGCCAGCCCAGGCATGGGCCGCGCTGACAAAGATCCGCAGACTTCCTCGGACATTCCTATCCATCCGCTCTACACGCCCGAGGATCTCAAGGGCCAAAACCTGGAAGGCGATGTCGGATATCCGGGCCAATATCCCTTCACACGCGGCGTCCAGCCCACCATGTACCGCGGACGCCTCTGGACCATGCGTCAATACGCCGGCATGGGCGACGCCGAAGAATCCAACAAACGTTACAAGTACCTACTTGCCCACGGCACCACGGGCCTGTCTGTAGCATTCGATCTTCCCACCCAAATCGGCCTCGACTCTGACCACCCTCTCGCCGCCGGCGAAGTCGGCAAAGTCGGAGTGGCAATCGACTCCATTGAAGACATGCAACGCCTCTTCGACGGCATCGACCTGACAAAAATCTCTACCTCGATGACCATTAACGCGACAGCTTCGATCCTGCTCGCTCTCTATGTCGCGGTGGCAAGACGGCAAGGTGCCGACATCCGCAAACTCTCCGGCACGGTCCAGAATGATGTTCTCAAGGAATACATCGCGCGCGGCACCTACATTTATCCGCCGCAGCAGGCCATGCGCATCATCACCGATCTGTTTGCGTGGACCAACCAGAACGTGCCCGAGTGGAACACTATTTCCGTCTCTGGCTACCACATGCGTGAAGCCGGCTCCACAGCCGTTCAGGAGGTCGCGTTTACTCTGGGCAACGGCATTGCCTACGTGCAGGCCGCCATCAACGCTGGGCTCGACGTGGATAAATTCGCTCCCCGCATGTCACTTTTCTTTAACGCGCACAATAATTTTCTGGAAGAAGTCGCCAAGTTCCGTGCCGCCCGCCGCATGTGGGCGCGCATCATGCGCGAACAATTCAAAGCGCAGAGCCCACGTTCCTGGATGCTGCGCTTCCACACTCAGACCGCCGGGTCTACGCTCACCGCGCAGCAACCGGAGAACAATATCGTCCGCACCGCGATTCAGGCGTTGGCTGCGGTGCTCGGAGGCACACAATCGCTGCACACCAATTCCTACGACGAAGCACTCGCTCTCCCCACCGAGCAGGCGGCGCGCATCGCGTTACGCACACAACAAATTCTCGGGTACGAGTCCGGTGTTCCGCAGACTGTCGATCCCTTGGCCGGCTCGTACTTTCTCGAGACTATGACCAACGAAATTGAAAAACGCGCGACTGCATACTTGGAAAAGATCGACGCGCTGGAGGGGATGCTGAAAGCCGTTGAACGCGGCTACGTGCAGCAGGAAATCCAGAATGCTGCCTACGAATATCAGCAGCAAGTAGATCAGCAGCAAGCCGTCGTAGTTGGGGTAAATCGTTTCGTGGTAGAGGACGAGAAGCCTATTCAGCTCCAGCGTATCGACGAAGCCCTGGAGCGCAAACAGGTCGAACGGCTGCGAGCGTTACGAGCCCGGCGCGACGGCAGGCCGTGGAAAGAGTCGCTGCAGAAAATCGAAGATGCCGCCCGCTCCGGAACTAATCTGATGCCGCATATCCTGGGCGCGGTAGAAGCCAACGCTACCGTGGGCGAAATTTCTGACACTATGCGACGAGTGTTCGGAGAATATAAGGAAGCTGTGGTTATCTAGATTGTCCTGGAATTCCGTAAATCGACAGAAGTGTGTTCTCGCAGGTTCTGCTCGCCGAAAGCGAGCCTTGTACGCACTAGGCGAGAGTATGAGCTAGCGTGCGCCCGTGATTTCGCTTCAAGGTGTTTGAAAGAGATTGCAAGCAAACAAATTACAAGGAACTGGTGGCGGATGGCGGGCGAAGCTCGAAAGACTTGACTTTCCCCCACTCACACAGCGATAACTACTGCGGCCCTTGCTCTGCGCTCACCCGAATCTGTCCTTCGGTGTACCAGCCGTCGGGATCGCGACCCGCGATCGCAAAACGAATAGCCGGTTTGCCGCTGCGTGGATCGAGCATAGCCACCCGGAAATCGTAAGTTCCCTCCGGTAGTGTCTCTGGGACATAAAGACTGCCATCGTAGACCGCATCGCCGGGAAGCCACTTTCTTACATCCACGGGGACATTTATCACAACGCTGTCCCTTACGGAACGCAACTGAACTGCGAGCGGATAATTAATGTAAGGAGGAGCTACGCCCGCATTCAGCCACCACATGTGGATGGTCATCTTAGAGCCAGCCACAAGGGCTTTGGGGTATTCCAGCCGACGCAGCAGAAATCGGTATCCCATCTTTTTCTGAAAGTCTTCGAACGCAGGCTTCCAGTCATCCGGAATCGGCGACGACTTGAGATTCACCGAAGTGACGTGCCAACGCAGCGCCTGTTCCAGAATGTAGTTCAAGTTGAAATGATCTCTCTTCCATTCCGAAACCGTGCCGCAGACCTCCAACGACACCGGCCGTTGTTGCCAGACATCCTGAATGCCGGCCCGGACGACCTGTTGCGGATAAATATCGAGCATCTCCGGTTGAAAGTTGGGATTGTCAGATTTCGTTCGCAGATCCCCGAGACAATCCAGGCGCCAGCCGGCGCCCCTGCTGGTTCCATAAGTTAGCGCCTGCTGTTCGTCGAAGTTCATCAACAGCGTTGTATGGGAAAACGCGTCGAACCAGATATCGATTAGCGCCTTCTGGTACGGGAACGCAGGCATGTAAGAACTCCAGCCTTCACCCCAGTAGCCGACAGAGGAAATATCCACGCTGTCGAGAAAAGGATTCCCGTCATAGCGTCTTCCGGCCTCGGCCACCAACTCGCCCCAGTACTTCAGATAAAGGGGATCTGAAAAATCAGGTTGCCAGATTGAGCCATCTTTGTCGGCAGGCTTGTTGGCTCGGCGTGCGCCAGATTTCTGATACCACTCGGGAAGCGGATCCTTGTTGGAGTACGGCATGAGCCGGATAGCCAGGGTCTGTCCATGCGCTCGTGCTTCTTTGATAGCGAGATCAATGATGTCCCAGCGGATTTTTCCCTGCTCCGGTTCCAGCGCATTCCAGTACCAGCGGAGATAAGCAATGGTAGTGTCAGGGAAGTCGGGCTTCGTGGCCATCTGCGGCAACTTCGTGACCGGGCCCACTTCCGACCACTCCAGCGGCGGATTGGTCGCTTGTCCATTGAATCGATTGAAGGTGGTGATTCCGGTGTTTGGATTGATCAGCACGTCATTGATGGGGACCGGGCGCACGATCACCGTGTCGCGTTGGGCGTAGGACAAGTAACTAGCAAATGCGAATACGGCCAGCGATAGAAGATTTTTCATCGCACTCCCTGGTGGGTCAGCAACCCGGCAGAAGAAGATAACAAAAATGACAACGAAATTAGCGCTTTGTCGACATCGCCATTACACCAATAGCCAGGTTGTGAGTGTAAGTGCCTGTTTACAACAGTAATCGTGGATTGTTGCTGTGATTCGGCGTAAAGTGCCCTGCCGAGAGGCTAGTGCAGTCAGATGAGACCGGAAGATTCAGGCGGCGAAGCAAGAATTCCTCGCTATGCCGTGTCAATATCAACGCCTAGTTCGAACCTCGGCCGTCATGTGTTTGGAGCGGCGGCTTTGGCCTTTGGCCTCATCACGCTGGCCTGGCACGACTACAACGGCTGGCATCTAGCGCGTTACATTGTCTACCCCGCCGCCGCTGCTGAGATCTTCGGCGGAGCTGCGATTCAGTTCCGTCGGACCGCGAAAACGGGCGCAGTCGTCCTTGGTGCGGTTTATCTTGTCTTCGCCTTACGGTGCGTCCCACAAATCTTCGCCAAACCGCAGATCTACAATAGCTGGGGCAACTTCTTCGAGCAGTTCTCTCTCTTGAGTGGAGCGGCGCTCGCTTATGCGCGTTTGTCATCAGCATGGTCGCCCGAAACGCTTAATCGGACGGGCCGCATTCTTTTGGGCATCTGTGCCGCTTCCTTTAGCCTCGAACAGGCGTTTTATCTTAACGCTACCGCCAAGCTTGTTCCGAAGTGGGTTCCTCCCACTCAGATGTTTTGGGCGGTAATAACGACTGTTTTGTTCGCA
>DATHJP010000611.1:0-2738 GCA_035489695.1 Terriglobales bacterium | reverse complement strand
CGCCAGGGACGATGGGACGATGCCGTGCGCCATTTCGATCACGCGGTGGAACTTGACCCGCTGAACTTCACCAATCTCCAGGAAGCCGCGTTCACTTACGAAATCCTCGGTCGCTTTGAACAGGCAAAACCGTTGCTGGAGCGAGCGATCGCGATGAACCCGAAAGATTCCCATGTCCGGGTCGAACTTGCGATGCTGGCCTATTACCGAGCGGCCGACGTCCGCGCGTGGCGGGCGGAGTTGAACAAGATCGTGGCGGAAGGACGCGAAGCTGCTTCGCAAGCCGCGCTCTGGCTGGTCCAATGCGCCCTGGCTGAGCGCAACGCAGGCGCCGCCGACGCTGCTCTGGCCGCGGTGCCGGAGGGAGGCGCCCCCAACCCCTATGACAACTCAGTGAACCCGCGTGAATGGTTCGTCGGGCTCGTCGCCCGGACCTTCGCAAATAGGGCTGGCGCCGAAGCCGCCTTTACGGGCGCACGCGTTATCGCCGCAAAAAAGGCTGAAGAACAACCCGATTACGCAATTGCCTGGAGTTTCCTTGGAATGTGCGATGCAGCGCTTGGTCATAAGAGCGAGGCCATCGCCGAAGGCAGGCGTGCCTGTGAGTTACTACCCGTCGCCAAAGATGCGATGGATGGCCCGTCGCTTCTAAACAATCTCGCGCTTATTTATGCCTGGGTAGGTGAGAAAGATCTCGCGCTCCAAGCTCTGGCCGAGTCGGCCAGAATCCCCGGTGGCGTCACTTTCGGTGAGCTGAAGCTCCAGCCGCAGTGGGATCCAGTGCACGCCGATCCGCGCTTCGAACAACTCGTCGCCTCGCTCGCGCCCAAAGATTGAAACGAGCAACTCACGGCGATCTTCCTCACAATCCTGAGCGAAATCGAACCAGGAAACCAGGAGGGACGTTATTTTAGATTTCAGCTCCCTGTCATGTCGAGCAACGCCGAGACATCTCTGACTATTCCCCCTTCCGCGTGAAGTTTACCCGCGGCAACGGGCAATCCGCAATTCTTTGCTCCCCGTTCCTTCTTCGCCGATGGACGAAGTCGCTTAATTCTTACTTCTTACTTTCTCCACTTCACCGCACACGCAGAGGCACCTTCGCGGCCGGCTTGTTCTCACCTTTTGCCGGCAAATAGGCGGTGTAACTGCCCCGTTTGAGATTTACGTGCAAGACCTTGGTTTCACCCGGGTTTGGCGCGGCTATGAACTTCCGGTCGATACTTTGCCCTTCAACCTCGAAGTTCTGCGTGGTCTTGCCCGCATTTTTAACGACAAACGCAGTCTTTCCAGGCTCCAGTCGCGTTGGCATGTCGATTCGATTGTCGGTTACCGTCACATCCACCCTGCGCGCGTCTTTGTCCGGGGTGACGACATCGACCACAGTATCGGCAGCCTTCTTCGCGCCGTGAGCAACGGTCCGGGCCGCTTTTTTTGCTCCTCGCACGGTCGAATGGGCCACGTCCTCGGCTGTATCGACAACTTGCGCAGCCGCGGTGGAAATCAGACCAGCGAAGAGGATCGAAACTAATGTTTTCATTCTACTTTAAGAATCGATGCTTAACCGCGCCACGTATGCCTTTTTTCTGAAAGTGCTTTGTCTTAGCCCTGCCATGTCGAGCAACGCCAAGAACACGCCTACTATTGCTTCTGGATAATCAAAATTGAATCAGGAATCCAGGAACCCACGAAATGAGGCAGATTCCGAAATCCGCGACCCGAGTTCCGAAATCTTTGCTCCCCAGTTCCAAGCTCCAAGCTTTCCCAATCTGCAATCTGCAATTTCTTCCTCCTCCTGGCTTCATGGTTTCCAGATAAATTTTTCCCGTCGCCTTTCAGCGCATTCCCTCTTTTAACCTTGTAACACTTTTAACATTTTAACGTTTGCCTGCTCGCACTCCGCAATCCGAATTCCGTATGAAGTTTACCCGCCGCGGCGGGCATTTCTTGATTCTTCCTTCTTAATTCTTGATTCATGAACATCACTCCCATTGGCGCTGCCTACGCGCTCTGGATCGTATGGGGCATCTCCTGGTTCGTGGCCGCGATCTGGTCGAGCCGCGCCCAATCGCGCGCCAGCCTGGCCAAGCAACTGCCATATCGTTTGCTCACCATCGCAGGCTTCTTCCTCCTCTTTGGAATTAATCCCGGACGCTCCTATAGCTACCTGGTCTTTTGGGACCTGCCACGCGCGGCGGCATGGACTATGACCGGCCTCTGCGCCGTCGGCTTCGTTTTTTCCTGGTGGGCTCGATTCCACTTGGGAAAACTGTGGTCTGCCTTTGTCACCCGCAAAGACGACCACCACATCATCGAAACGGGCCCCTACCGCATCGTCCGCCATCCCATCTACACCGGCCTCATCCTTGCCGCCGCCGCACTCGCCATCGTCAAAGGCAATCTTTACTCACTTGCCGGGACACTTCTCATCATCCTCGGCTTTTGGATCAAAGCCCGATTGGAAGAACATCTCCTTAGCCAGGAACTCGGCCCGGTAACCTACGCTGCCTATCGTCGGCGCGTCCCCATGCTCATCCCTTTCCTACCGAGCTGACTTCTTCCCTTGCTTTCAGTTTGTCTGCTCCCAGCAGTAAAATTGAATCATGAACCCAGGAATCCAGGATGGAGGTGATTTCAAATTTGCACTCCGCGTGACGTTTACCCGCCGCCGCGGGAGATCCGCAATTTTTTCCTTCGCACCGCCACCGCTCCCCTGGTCCAGCTTCGAAACGACCAAT
>DATHJP010000610.1:0-3474 GCA_035489695.1 Terriglobales bacterium | reverse complement strand
ATCGTTAGTCTGTTCTTTCGATCAGAGTTTGTTTTCATACCCCACTAGATGCTTCGGGCTCTAATTAGTGAACTTGTTTGTTTTGTTGTCTGTGATAAGATATGCAAATAGCATAGCGCGATGGAGCTTCGTCAGATTCGGTCATTTCTTTCTATCACCGAGACTCTGCACTTCGGGCGTACGGCGGAGTTGATTCACCTGAGCCAACCAGCCTTAAGCCTTCAGATACGGGCTCTGGAAGAGGAGGTCGGCGCGCGACTCTTCGAGCGGAACCGACGTAAAACAACGCTCACCGCGGCTGGCTTCGCCTTTCGCGATAATGCCGCTGCAGCGCTCTCGCAATTGGACCAAGCGATTGGCAAGGCGAGGCTGGCTGCCAATGGAAAACTGGGACTATTGCGGATCGGCTTCATCTCAACTGCGGGAAGTGAGATTGTGCCTAATATCATTCGTCAGTTTAGGGAGTTAAATCCCGAAGTAGAGTTCTCCTTGCGCGCTATCACCACGGCGGATCAGGTACAGATGCTGGAGACCGGGTCGCTCGACATTGGATTTCTTCGTCTGCCGATTGGCGAGCACTCGGCTCTCGATGTTGTCACAGTGCATCGCGAACCGTTCGTACTCGTGGTACCTGCGTCCCATAAACTGGCAAAAAGGAAAAGGGTGCGCCTAAGCGAAGTGTCGGGTCAGGACTTCGTGATGTATGAGCGTACCTATGCCCCTGGATTCCACGATCTAATCTGCGGGATGCTTCGCGATGCCAGGAGTGTTCCCAATGTTTCCCAGACCGCAGCAGAGATCTCAACGCTGATCTCGCTAGTCGATGCGCACATGGCTATCGCCATTTTGCCCGCATCGGCAGTCAAACATAGTGTCGCCTCGGTAATCGCTTGTGACATTGCAGACAAGATACCAATGTCCGAAATTGGTATCGCTGTCAGTAAACGAGTTCGAGCGGAAGTCGTAGACAACTTCAGATCTTTCGCTCTAAAAAGTTTAGGTCGGGCAAGGGACTCCGTAGTCCGGTGACCAATAGCGCGCAGCCGCTGCGTAGTCACGTTTGTTGACGAGGGTATCAAAAGCTTCAAGAACGAGTGCCTTATTTTTTTCCTGTTTAGTCGCGTTCATTGAATTTTTCCTCTCAGGTAAAACCAGGTCCTTCGCTTTGCACAAGCGCTAGTCAGATAAACAAAACCTCTTCAAGTTTTCCTGCAAGCTTACCCATGTGCTCCTCCTGCGTTGTCATTTCTTTATGGAACACTGACTCGGTTCAGTAGCCGCATCAGCAGCGCCACGCCGAGTCCCCAAGCGCCGTTCAGCAGCAGTGCGCCTACGATGATTTTTGGGTCCCAGCCGCCAGCGAGGCCCATGCCCTTTATCGGCATTACAACGAACCACGCGACCAGACTCGGACCCAGCGCACCGATCACGAGCGCCTTGATCCAATAGGCGCCGCCACCCGAAGCACCGATCAGGGCCCACAACACGATGCCCCACACGCCACCCCAGAATGCCAGGGAAATCACTGCAGGTGCATGGAGCGGCGGGACCGGTGTCATGTTCCAGGGTGCTCGCGGTGAAAATCCTCCCGCGTACAGCAGCCAGAGCAAGCCCTGGTGAAACACCAGCGTGGAAACAAAGCCGGCGATGAATGCTTTCAGGTAGTTCATGTGCGTCTCTCTTTTCGTTGTTTACAAGAACAGAATCTCTCGAGTTGCGACTTCAGTCATAAGTGTGGTCCTCATTCGGTCTCTAAGAACTGATCAACACTTATATTTTAAGGGTGGGGGAGGGATTGGCTCATCTCGCGCATGGCGCGTTTCGGGCCCGGCGATGGCAGGTTCGAAGACCCAGCCGTTGGCAAAGTGCCAGCTTAGGCGTGCGCCGAGGATGCCAGGGAGCATGTTGACCAACTCGTTTCGGAGATTTCACACTAAGTCCCGGAGGCTTGATTCGTTAATGACATACTCTTTCTAGATGCCGCTCCTCTAGTCAAAGCCGGCGAGTGTCGTCGGCAGCTTAGCGCCACCGACGACTGCTCCCCCCAAAAAACTCGCCTGCCTGCGCGACTTGAATTGTGGCGCGCTAGGGTCCAGCCGTGATCACTCCAAACAGGCCGTTTGCATAACTGTCCGGGCCCGCTGTAAAGAAGAGTTGGTTGTGCGCACCGTTGTTCGGGATGGCATCATGGCCAAACTGCAGTGCCCAAATATTGTCCACCTCAATGGCCTTGCCATTTGCGTCGCGAAGTGGGCCGAGAAATTGACCCGTCTCCGGATTGAACGCGTTGATCCGGCCTCTGGAAATGTTGTTGCTAATCAGAATTGCATTACTCATGGGACCAAAATCAGCTGGAGCCAGCGCAATGCCCCAGGGCGAATGGAGAGGACCGCGGGCGGCGAAGTGCTTCACCAAATTACCTTCTGTATCAAAAACGTCCACGAAGCCACCCTGCGCTTTGTTCAGGGCGGTAAACGTCACCCAGATGTTGTTATTTACGGTCTGAATTCCGTAAGGGGTAAAACCTCTCGGGATAGACGGGTCGTCAAAGGACTTCACCAGACTAAAAGTGCCATCGAACATATCAATTTTGCGGTTCGGACCACCATCGGCGGCATACAGGAAAGTTTGACCTGCTTGGTTGGTCGCGATAGCCAGGCCCGTGTAGACCGCACCCGCGCCTGATCGATCAACCGCGAGAGTGGCATGACTGTCGCCCGTCGCACCGCCAATCACGGGATTCCAACCGCTGATCGTACCGTCCAGTGTCGCGAAGATAAAAACCGATGGTTCCGACACACCGTTTTCCGTGATCGTAAAGTCGGTTGGGTTGGTACTGATATTTCCGACGATACCGGTTGGCGTGCCGAGGGTCCCCGCGGGCTGGCCTGGTGCCGGCGGTACAGTTACGAACAGTGGAATTTGCTGACCAGTCCCAGTGTAGAGGGTGGAGAATCCGGTGCCATTGTCGCTGGTCCACCAGGGGCTGGTGGGGAGTGCAACGAGACCCCAGGCGTTGACCAGATGTGGGTCTGTATTAGGCGCTACTCCCGGCTGATTAGACACTAAATCGGTGCGTTGGTATTGTGCCGAGGCCGTGGTGATTGTTAGTGCAATTAAGACCGGAACTGTAAGAATTTTCAATTTCATTGTTTTGTCCTCCGTTTGTTAGCTATCGAACATTAAGACCCGTGTCTGGCGTGATCGGCTGCCTGTGCCAGCTGGGTTAGGAGAGCAAAGAACGTCGGCGGTTGCCCGATGAACAGCCCGTCCGCGGTCAAGGCATTGAGCGCGGCCGTTGCAGCTCCGTCTGTCTCGGTCGGACGAATGATCGAGCAGATCGGGAACGTGCGATCGAGGAAGATTGTCGGCTCGGGCATGATCAGGTTGGTCTGCAAGATTTCACCGTCGGCATTGAGGTCGGGAAAGGTCACCGATACTCCGGTTACCGGATCAACGGCAGTTAAGGGAGGC
>DATHJP010000609.1:0-6148 GCA_035489695.1 Terriglobales bacterium | reverse complement strand
GCGGATTTCTTCACCACATGGTGCGGAATCTGGTGGGGACATTCTTGCTCGTAGGCAAAGGAACGCTGTCCCCGGATGACATGACGCGGATTATAGAAGCCCGTAACCGGTCCGTCGCGGGAGCCACAGCACCGGCGAATGGGTTGTACTTAGTGAACGTTGAGTACTAGAGCTCGTGTGGTTGTGTGGTGCGGGCGCCCTCGCCCGCAAACTCTGTACAACGTAACGGGCCGCCGCTGTTCACAGCCGCCGCATGCATCCTTCTAGTAAAATGAATGGTTCCTGATCTCAAACGGCGGTCTTTCGGCCGCAGCGACGAGGACAGCTCCTTTGGCCACAACCGAAACCGGCAGGTCCACCAATATCGCTCCCCAGCAGCTTCCCCATCACAAAGTCAAAATCAAGAAGGCGGGACAGCGCGCCTGCAATGAGCTGAATGCCAAAGGCAAGTTCTGTGGCGGACATCTCAAACGCTGGTATTACATGACCGACGCCGTCGAACAGGCGTGCGGCGACGTGGCGAAAGCTTGGGGCCCGAATGCGGAAGTGTACCGCTGCGAGCATTGCAAGACGCTGTATCTCCCCAACCCGGAAACGCCAAGCGGTCTCAACGTGGCCGGAGAAGGGCAGCTCTCGGTGTTCGGGCTGACGATTCCGCCCAAGGAGAAGTAGGTTCAAACCCCCGCCCAAGCAGAGCTTGGACGGGGCACCCGGGCTCTCCTCAGTGACTGTGAAAACTTCAGAACTCATCTACGACTGGAATCAGAAGGATCCAGCCTCGCTGCGGCCTGCGGGCCGCGTTCTGCTCAATGATGAGACGCTGCGTGACGGCTTGCAGTCGCCGTCGGTGCGTGATCCGTCGATCGAGGAAAAACTTCATATCCTGCATTTGATGGAAGCGTTGGGCATTAATTCGCTCGATCTCGGTCTTCCGGGGGCAGGCCAGCGAGCATCGGAACACGTGGAAGCGCTGGCGCGCGAGATCGTCCAGAAGAAAATGAAGATTCGCGCCAATTGTGCGGCCCGCACTCATGAGAACGATATCCGCCCCATTGCTGAAATCGTTCAGCGTACCGGTCTCAATATCGAAGCTGCTACTTTTCTGGGATCAAGTCCAATCCGCCGTTACACCGAAGGCTGGACCGACGACTTTCTGCTTCACACCACGGAGACAGCCGTGAAGTATGCGCGGTCCCTTGGTCTCGACGTCATGTATGTAACCGAAGATACGTCGCGCTGCGATCCGGAGACGGTAAAGCGACTTTACAAAACGGCGATCGAGTGCGGCGCGCGCTCCATCGTGATCTGCGATACCGCGGGACATGCCACGCCCATGGGTGCGTTCGCCCTGGTCCGCTTCGTGCTGGAGCAAGTGGTAAAACCCTCAGGCGAAAACATTCGCGTGGACTGGCACGGGCATTGTGATCGCGGCTTGGCAATCGCAAACTCAATAGCCGCGTTGGTCGCCGGTGCCGATTGTGTTCACGCGTGCGCCTTGGGAATCGGTGAGCGCGTCGGCAACGCTCAGATGGACCAGATGCTGGTGAATCTGAAACTCATGGAAATCGCTCCCTGGACCGACCAGGATCTGACCAAGTTGAAAGAGTATTGCGAGGTGGTGTCGCGGGCCACGGGCGTGCCCATCCCGCCCAATTATCCCGTGGTGGGTGAAGACGCGTTCCGCACCGCCACTGGTGTCCATGCCGCTGCCGTGATTAAGGCCTATAAGAAAAACGATATCGAACTGGCCAATGCGGTCTATTCCGGCGTGCCCTCGCATGTGTTCGGATTGCAGCAGGTAATTGACATTGGCCCCATGAGTGGAAAATCCAATGTCCTGTTCTGGTTGGAGCAGCGCGGGCTGCCGGTCAGCGATAACGTGGTGGATCGAATTTACAAACGCGCCAAGGCGTCGGACCATACGCTCAGTGAGGCGGAGATTCTGGAGTGCGTGGACTCGGCAGCATCGTGAGGCTGCGCACGGGCCATTAGTCTCAAAAATCAGGTCTCAAAAATCAGGTCTCAGTTATCAGTTCTCGGTTCTCAGCTGTTGGGATTCAGAGGCGGACGGATTTCCAGAAACCGGAAACCAGAAACTTGAAACCAGAAACTTGAAACCAGTAACATTACCCTCCTCCCGTAATCCGCCAGGTTATTGAAAGCCAGGCCCGAATTTCCATTCATTGGGGTAATATGACCCATCACCTCAATGCCCCTGAGTTCACGCGCGGAAGTGTCGCAAGTTTCTCCCGACGTTCAGCAGGAAATTGCCCGCCTTTCTGCAGCACCCGAACTGCGCTCTGCATTTGCCTGGCTTCGTGCTCAGGAGGCTCAGTTCGCCCACTGGCAACTCGAGCTGGCGCGTATTCCATCGCCTCCATTTGGTGAGGCCGCGCGAGCCACCTGGCTGGCCAACAAATTTCGCGAACTTGGACTGGATGACGTCCACAACGACGATGTGGGCAATCTTTTTGGCATTCATCCGGGATTCGGGCGGAACTATGTCGCGCTCAGCGCTCACATGGACACGGTCTTTCCCGCGGGCACGCCGCTAAACATCCGCCAGCAGGGCAATCGGCTGTTTGGTCCCGGCGTTTCCGATAATGGCGCGGGCCTGACGGCGCTACTGGCCATTGCGGCATTATTACGTTCCGTGCGTATCCGGCACGCCCTTCCATTTTTGTTTATTGCAAATGTGGGCGAAGAGGGAGAAGGCGATCTGCGCGGCATGCGTCACATTTTTTCTTCTCCGCGCTGGAAGGATTCCATCGCCTACAACCTGGTACTGGATGGAGCGGGTTCGGACACGGTTGTGGCCGAGGCTCTGGGCAGCCGCCGCTTTGAAGTGATTGTTCGCGGCCCGGGCGGACATTCCTGGAGCGACTTCGGCGCGCCCAATCCCATTCTTGTGCTGGCGCGCGCTATTCAGGCCTTTGCCAAGACTCCAGTACCGTCATCGCCCAAGACGACCTTTAACATCGGCGTGATCCGGGGTGGCACTTCGGTGAACTCCATTCCTGAGTCCGCCAGCATGCGTGTCGATCTCCGCTCCACTTCAATGACAGAGATGGAACGTTTGGAAGTGGCTCTGCGCCTCGCACTCGAGGACGCGGTGGAGGAAGAGTCGAAAGCTAATGAAGGACGGGCGGCATCGCAGCGTCGTCCGTTTGGCGTCAGTTGCGAGATAGTTGCAATCGGGAACCGTCCTGCGGGAGAGCTTGACCCGAACGCGCGCATCTTGCAGGTCATTCGCGCCGTGGACGCTCAGCTGTCGAATGTGGCTCAGGTTCAGCGCGCTTCGACCGATGCCAATATTCCCCTTTCTCTCGGCCGGGAAGCCATTGCGATCGGCGGCGGCGGCACGGGCGGTGGAGCGCACACTTTACAGGAATGGTTTGACTGCAGGGGGCGCGAGCTGGGGCTCAAGCGCATTCTGCTGACGCTGCTTGCTCTCGCGGGCGTAGGTGCATGAACATGAAAACGATTTTATTTCTGTTTGGCGCGATTTCCATGGTTCTGGCACAGGGTCAACCAACGCAGGGTCAACCGGGGCAGGATCAACCGGGGCAGGATCAACCAGCGCCCCCGAGGGCGGACGTCATCGTCCTTCACGGCAACATTTACACCGGGATCACCGTCGCATCTTCATTTCATGAGACCAAGCGCGCGGATGCCATGGCCATCCGCGGCGATCGCATTCAAGACATTGGCAAGGAAAGCGACATTCTGAAACTGAAGGGGCCCGCGACTCTGATCATTAACCTGGACGGCCATTTCGTGATGCCCGGATTCAATGACGCCCATCTGCATCTGGCCAGCGCAGGTTTCCAGCGGCTGACTGTGAACCTGGTGGGCGTGAAGTCGCTGACCGAGTTCCGCGATCGTATTCGGGCTCGAGTGGAATCCGCAGGGCCCGGCGAATGGATCGTGGGTAGCGGTTGGGACCAGACTCTCTGGCCGGTAAAGGAATTGCCCAGCCGGTGGGATATCGACGAAGTCAGCCTGGACCATCCTGTCTTTCTGCAACGGGTGGACGGCCACATCGCGGTGGCCAATACTCGCGCCTTGCAATTGGCCAGCATCACTCTGGCCAGTAAGGATCCTGCGGGCGGGAAAATTGATCGCGATTCCGCCGGCGGGCCGACCGGCATTTTGCGCGAAACCGCGCGTGAAGCAGTCTCTGCGGTGATTCCCAAGCCCACCCATGACAAACGGCGGCAGGCTATCGAGGCCGCGCTGCGCGATCTGGCGCAATGGGGCGTCACGTCGGCGCAGGACAATTCCAGTTGGGAAGATTTCCAGATATATGAGGAAATTCTGCGGGACGGAAAGCTGACCTCGCGCATCACCGAATGGCTTGCCTTCAATGATTCTCTGGACACGCTACAGGCGCATCGTTCGGCGCATCCGCAGTCTGACACCATGCTGCATACCGGCATGCTGAAAGGTTTCATGGATGGTTCGCTGGGTTCAAAAACTGCCGCCCTTCTCGAACCGTATGCCGACGAGCCCAATAATTCTGGTCTGCCGCAATACGAGCAACCCCAACTGACTCAGATGACGAAGGAGCGCGTGGGCGCAGGATTCCAAGTCGGCTTCCACGCCATCGGCGACAAAGGCGTCCAAATGGCGCTGCAGGCTTTCGACGAAGCGCAGAAAGAAGCTCGCGAAAAGAAGATCAAGGCAGCCAATGGTGGCGACGACTACCGGCTGCGGATTGAGCATGCGCAAGTCACGACTCCTTTGCAGATTGCAAAATTCAAAGAGTTAAAAGTGATCGCGTCTATGCAGCCCAATCATTTGCTTACGGACATGAATTGGGCGCTGGATCGTCTGGGACCGAAACGCGCCGCTCACTCGTATGCCTGGGCGGAATTTCTAAAAAGAGGTGTGCCGCTGGCCTTTGGCACAGATTATCCGGTCGAACCGGTCACGCCGTTCCGAGGATTGTATGCCGCCGTTACTCGCAGAAGCGAAGACGACAAACGCGAATATTTTCCGGAGCAGAAAATAACCATGGAGCAGGCCATTGCAGCCTACACAACCGGTTCAGCCTTCGCCGAGTTCTCGGAGAAAGAGAAGGGAACGCTGGCGCCCGGCATGCTCGCGGATTTCGTAGTTCTCGATCGCGACTTGACTTCGGTACCCCCGCTGAAAGTTCTCGGAACCAGGGTGCTGCGCACTGTAGTTGGCGGCAAGACGGTCTACGAGGCGAATTAGCGGCGATTGTTTATCGCAGCGCTGAAGCGCTGCGCCACCCAAAAGCCTGAACGTCAGGCGCCTTTTGACTTTGACTCCAACGGAAGGCCAGCTTTTTTCCAGGCATCGAGTCCGCCCGTAAGCGCCCATGCGTTGGAATATCCGCGCTCCCGAAGTTTCTGCGCCAAACTGGCGCTAGAGCCTTCGTTTGGTCAAGTGCAATACGCAACCACAGATTTATTTTTGGGGATCTCTGCGAGGTGCTCTTCGAGTTTGTCCGCTGGTACGCGAATCGCTTCCGGCAGTTTCACGTCCGATTGTGCCCAAGCTTGTGGGTTGCGAGTGTCGATGACTACAAAATCTTCGCCCGCTTCCATTTTCTTTCCCAACTCATCGGCTGAGATCCTGAGATCGTCCGGCATACGGATCTCCTTCCTGTGTCAAATCTAGAGACTAGATGCGGCGTATGACAGTGGGGGCTGTATCGGTCCCCAACCGCAGCCGCAAGCGATCTCTGAGATTAGTCTCGGATCATTTGGGAACGACGAAGCTGCCTGGACCCGACTGGCTGGCGTGGGTATTCAATGCTATGGCAACGCTGTCTATGTTATTCGACACGCCGACCAGGGCAAGGTCCCATGCTCCGTCATGATTGAAGTCGCCAGCAACCACGGAGCTTGCACCCGCTGGTCCTCCGAAGTTTTGCGGCAACTGGAAACTGCCATCGCCGTTTCCCAAAAGCAGAGTGAATTCCGCGGGACCGCCGAGATCGGCGGTCACAACATCCTGGTTTCCATCTCCATTGAAGTCACGGACAACAATAGACACAGACTCGGGCAGGTTCCTAGTAACAGATGACTTGCGGAAGGTTCCATTTCCATTTCCCAGCAGAATGCTGATGGCGCCTTCTCCCGCGGGACTGCCAGAGGACACGATCAGATCAGATTTT
>DATHJP010000608.1:0-7037 GCA_035489695.1 Terriglobales bacterium | reverse complement strand
AGGCCCGGTGAGCGATAGCCGTTGGCCGCAGCAGTACAATATACTTGACACACCTATTTCAAGCCGGGGGTCAAAAGAAGGGGGTCAGAGATCATTATCGATTATGGTCGACAGAAATTGCAGTCGATGGAGGGCGCGCTCATCGCCTCATTAGATTAGCGCCCTGTCACTGTGGGAGCCGACAGCATCGGAGGCCTTCCCAAGTTGGTGTTCCCCAGGATCGTAGTGCTGGGCGTCGGCTCCGAGGCGGAATCAGTTGTCGAGGTTATTGAACGCACTTGGTCGCCCCCCTGATTGGCGCAGCCGCTAAGCAATACCATCGCCGAGGCTACAATCGCGATTCGTTGTTTTGCTGTGCTCATGCGCGCAACTTTACTGATTGTTCGTGGCTATTTGCGTTGCAGGTTTGCTCGCCTCGATCTGCGCGCTCACTTTCTGCAAGCCCGCAGTAAGCGCTTCAATTTGCATCCTATACATTCATTCTAATTTTTAAGGAAAAATCTCGTCTAATTCTTTTACCAAACTATGGCTGCCTTGAATCTTTAAGCGGCCAGTCAAGTATGCCCACGGGACGTTAAGGGTCTTATTTGACATGGCGACCCAGTCTTCATCGCTCGCTGCAAACGTGACATTTGGATTGTCAATCTTACCCCTACCCATTTTGTAAGTTCCATCATTTACACTCAACCACCATTCGCCTCCGTTTGGACCACTGAGCTTCCACTGGTAGTTGGCGTGCACTCCTTTTGCCTTGTCTGCTTGAAAAGCGTCTTGCCTCTTATCCAACGCCTGTTGCGGTGTAGAATTGTGCTGCCTACTAGTTTGCTGCGCTTGGCCCGGTGAGGCAATTGCGAGCGCTGCGAACGCCAACAACACGTAAAGCCTTTTGTGTTTTATTCTCAATAATGTAATTTACCTCATCGGTGAATACGCTGCGGGGCGTATTTTGCAAAAGATCGACCATTTCTTGTCCTTAGAGCGCGCGTTTAAGCAATCGCGATCCTTCCGGTCAGTCCGCTGGCAGCGAAAGGGGTTGGCTTTTCGTCGGCACTGAATCTCTTTCTGGCGTTGCTGACAATTTTGCTGGCATTGCAGAGCCGCGGCCTGCACGATAAACCACAATGAAGTTATCTAAACTCTCGCAGATCATTTTTGTCGGCGTTTGTGCCGGATTTTTCATTTACGGCGACGCGAACGGACAAATCACTGGCACAGGAACTACTGGTAGCACCGCTGGCAGTGGCCGAGGCGAAGGAAGCGCCGGTGTCATGACTGGAACAGGTCCGGATCCTCTCTCGACCCCATATGAACAGACCATCACGGAGAGGATGATCATAATGCCAAACACCCAGCGTAAAAAAGGCGCGAAGGTGCGCAAGCGATCAAGAAAGGTTGGGAGCAAAACCTCGACAACGCAGAACGCGCCCGCGGCGGCAGCCACTGCCGCTCCATCGCCGAGGTAATGGACTTCAGTGTCGGAAGGTGATCAGCGGCAGGGTACGCTTTGGAGGGATTTGACGCAGGAATTTCTCTGCGCGGATTTCTGCGATTCGCAGCGAACACGTTTATCGGCGGGCTTGAATCGGTTCTAGCGCCCACACGGTCGCGGCGATGAGAAAGATGGCTGTCGCGGCGCCTTGTCAAGATTCGAGTGTGCCACGCGGAGAATGAGCTCGGCAAGACCCGTAGCCAGGGCCAGGGCGTTATTCGTCCTCGACATTCGTAGTTGCGCGGTTTAGACCCGATTCCGAATCGGGCGACAACATGGAACCATTCCAACAACAGTTCGTCGTGAGCCTGGAAGCCGGAATTGCGAACGGCGGAGCATTCGAGACCGTCCCGGCCGGGAAGCGCGCACTCATCAAACATGTATCCGTCTACGCTACGGGGAACGGCACTGAAAAAGCGGATTATTTTATCACCTCAACAATCGAAGACGACTCGACTTTTCGAGAGGTTCCAATCATTACCAAGGTTGGAGCGCTTGGGGTTATTGGAAGCCATTCCGTCCGTGCGTTCGCCGCTCCAGGAACTCAGTTCGGCGGAGTGATTCGCCGCCTCGACACACCCGGGAGGATCGTCGCTACGATCATCATAACGGGATACTACATCCCTGTACCCTAAGGCTGCGGCAGAGACAGCAATCACGGCGGCCGCTCGGAACCCGAATACAGAATGTCTGGACGCTGTTTATGGTCGTGATGAAATAGCGCTTCGTCCAAGCTTCTGTGGTCGAACATTTCGCCGCGCAGCAAA
Source organism: Terriglobales bacterium (assembly GCA_035489695.1). Taxonomy (GTDB): domain Bacteria; phylum Acidobacteriota; class Terriglobia; order Terriglobales; family Acidobacteriaceae; genus 40CM-3-55-5. Next base: position 4,781 of record DATHJP010000608.1, on the reverse strand, counting down.
CACTTCATGAAATGCTCCTTCTCATCTGGGGCAGTTTATCGTATTCGTCTTTTGTCATTTGCGAGGAAACGGCATGAAGTATTGGGAAACAATCGTCGACAATCTCAGCAAAGCCGGTTGGAGTTGGGGCTGCGTCTCGGCCGTAGATTCTCGCGGGCGAGCAATCTTCGCTGCTGATGCGTATCGCGGCGAAATCGGGTCAGTAAAAGCTGCGCTCGGTCGAAAGCTTGGATTCGAGGTGGTCGATCTGTGGCAGAACTCATACCATCGCAAACATTTTCGAGGCGAATCTTTCGCTGTGAAGGCGGGAATCCATCGCGGGCAAGTTTCTGAATTGAGATGGCCGCATGAGCATTGCGCTTGTGTCACGTAGATCCTTTGTGAAAACAACTTTGGCCGGAGCGGTGGGAACCATGATTCCGCCAATCGCAGTCGCTGCCAATTCAGCCGGAGTTCAAGGCGGAGCGGCGCCCAACAATGCAAGTCTCTCAAGGCTCACTCTCTCCGAAGCATCTCAACTTGTGCATGCCAAGAAGATCTCTCCGGTGGAGTTGACCAAGGCGTGCCTCGGCCGGATTGAACAGCTGAATCCCAAGCTGAACGCCTTCATTACCGTCACGGCGGACTCCGCGTTGGCCGAGGCTCGTGCGTCCGAAAAAGAGATTGACCGCAGCCATTGGAAAGGCCCGCTCCATGGGATCCCCATTGCTCTGAAAGATTTGGTGGATACGGCCGCCGTGCGCACGACCGCCGCGAGTGGCTTATTCAAGGACCGTGTTCCGACAGAGGATGCAGAGGTTATCCGCCGCCTCAGGGCCGCCGGGGCTGTGCTTTTGGGCAAACTCAACCTGCAAGAGTTCGCCTACGGCGGCAGTTCTGTAATCAGTTATTTCGGGCCGGTTCGAAATCCTTGGGAACCCGACTACTGCGCGGGCGGCTCCTCCGCCGGGTCGGCAGCGGCTATCGCAGCTGAACTATGCTTCGGGGCGCTGGGTACCGATACCGGAGGTTCCATCCGCCAGCCGGCAGGCTACTGCGGCATCGTTGGACTCAAACCGACCTATGGACGGGTGAGCACCCGGGGCGTCATACCTCTGGCTTGGTCCCTGGACCACGTGGGTCCAATGGCTCGCACGGTCAAGGATGTTACTCTTATGTTGCAGGTGATCGCTGGCTACGACGCGGGCGACACCAACAGCACCGATCTCCCCGTTCCAGATTACGTCGGAAGCATCGCCGACGGGACCTCCTCCTTGCGGCTAGGTATTCCCCATGCCTACTTCTACGAGGGACTCGATCCCGAAATCGAGGCGGCAATGGGCGCGGCTCTATCGGTGTTGAAGAACCTCACCGCGAGCCAGCACGACATCGCACTACTGGCCGCGAACGACCATCCTTCCGTTATGGAGGTTTACGGCACCATTTTCACCGCGGAGGCCTACGCTTACCACCAGGAATACATTTCCAAGACGCCCGAGTTATACCAGCCGGAAACGCTCAATCGAATCCGGGCTGGAGCAGACGTCGGAACACGCGCGTATATACAAAGCCGTCGCCAGCTCGGCCAGATCCGGCGTTCTGTTTCTAAGGTATTTGACACCGTGGATCTTGTGGTCACTCCCACCGCTGTTGTACCTCCTTTCACCATTGCCAGCCTGGTGTCCGATCCAGCCACGCTTCGAAGCAAGGAACTCCTCATGCTTCACAACACGCGGCCCATTAACGCGCTGGGACTGCCCGCGATCTCCATTCCGTGCGGGTTCACGCGTGCGGGATTGCCGATCGGCATGCAAATCATCGGCCCGTCTGGAGGTGAAGCAACGGTTCTACGCCTCGCTTACGCATACGAGCAGGCCACCGATTGGCACAATAGGTATCCGGCTGTCCCAGTAGCATAGATGCCCACGCACGTGAGGGGCCCGACTCCATGCGGCAGGAAATAGATTGCAAATGCCGTCTAATTTCAGCTAGGTCTGAAAGACATCGTGACGAACCATGAGTCCGGCGCTGGAGCTATGCGTCCGAGTCGCCTTATGAGTGTTCATGGCAACCGTCGGCGGCGATCGCTGGCCTTTATCTGCTGGCTGGTGTTTGCTGCGGGACTGCTCGTTCAACTGCTTTCCCTACACCTCAAGATCTCAAATGGGGCATTTGTCATTCCACCGGAAATGGCGGCCGGGAAGAATGCTATTCGGCTGGACGAAATCGTCGCCAGACAGCGCCGAATGCAGTTGCTTTCAATCCTCCTCACAGTGAGCGGAGCTTTCGGGCTCGCATTCCTGTACCGCGACATTCTCATCGGGGCAGCCTCGCGACGGAGTAGCGAACCGGTCGAGGCACCAGCTTGCCGTGATTCCACGCGAAGTCAGCAGCGAGGCGTGACACGAAAGACCTTAGACGAAGAAACCAACACAAAGGAAAACCAACACAAAGAAGCCCAAACAAAATGAAAGCTATTAAAATGCGAATCCAGAAATTCTCACGACCGGGAGTCATCCTCATGGCTACCGTTGTCGTCATTATCACCTCCATGGTCGCTGCGAATGCCACGCAGTCGCTAACAACGCCAAACGCAGCCTTCATCTCATACAGCCTTGTGGCGGGCGCCAACAGTGCGCCGATTACGCCGGCGACCAGCCGATCGGTGTTGGTCATGGGCTGCTGCACCACGAACCAAGGAGTAGGTCAGGTGAGTTTGTTACATACTCCCAGCTTCATCTATTGGGTCGGCTTGGAATCGTGGTCCGGCGCGGCCATCACCCAGGGATCCAGTGGCGGAGCGGGAGTCCACATCGTGTTCATCAGTGGCAACCACGACGTGGACATCCGGAGTGCCAGCGCAGACACGATCCTTGTCCGCAATCTTAGTGGCGTGACGCGGGCCGGTAATGTGACGCTCATCTGGTAAGCACGCGACTGAACAAACAAGGACGCGAGGCCAGGTGGGTTTAGGTGTTTTGTGCAACGGCATACAAGTGCCATTCGCCCCGAACGCCTTTGTAGTGTCCATGTAATGAGCGGCGCGTTCTGAAGCTTCTGACGGCCGGCCTGTACCCGACCGAAGTGAAAATGGTAGATTAGCGCCCTGTTCACATCGTCGCCAACCGCACAAACCTCGAAGCGCGGCAACGCGGTCGTGACCTTTTGCACGTTCTTACGCAATCGGACGAACGACCCCCCAACGCGCCAAGCGGAAACGCAAGGCGGTGGCGAGACAACCTAATCCGTAACGCACGCTTCGTCGGAAGTTGATCGATGAGGCTTCGGGCACATACCGCGCTGGGCAGGTCACTTCCCCAATCGCACAGCCCAACGAGATCACTTGCGCGAGAATCTGGTTGTCGAAAACAAAGTCATCTGAATTTGCCTCCAGTGGTAGCCGTTCCAGCAGCCGGCGCGAAAAGGCGCGGTAGCCAGTGTGGTACTCCGACAGTTTCGCGCCAAGGATAACATTCTCGACAAAGGTAAGAAAACGGTTCGAGATGTATTTCCACCAAGGCATGCCGCCGCGAAGTGCGCCGCCGCCGAGAATGCGGGAAGCAAGGACACAGGGATAAAGCTCGCTCGCCACCAGCGCCGCCATCGATGGAATGAGCTGTGGCGTGTATTGATAATCCGGATGAATCATTATGATGATGTCTCCCCCGGCGGCAAGCGCGTGTCGGTAGCAAGTCTTTTGGTTCGCGCCATAACCGCGATTCATCGGGTGAACCTCCAGTTGCACTCGATCAAGTGCGCGCGCGACCGCGACAGTCTCATCTTGGCTGCCGTCGTCCACCACGATAACAAGATCGACAATGCCGTGCGCCATCACCTCCTCATAAGTCTGTCGCAACGTGCGCGCCGCATTATAAGCAGGCATTACTACGACAATTTTCTGGCCGTTTAGCATCGTCATAGTCGAATATGCGCTCGAGCGCCACCTTGCAACCTCGATGATCATTTTTCACGATCGGCATTGCCAAACGAGCGTTGCGAAATTGTTCGGACATTCATCGCACCGAACTATTTCCAACTTGGATTGGCGCACTAAAAAACACTCGGAGTGTTGAAACTTGCAGAAGCTGCAACCCCAAATCTTAGAGCAGCGCGATATTTTTACGTAGAGCGAAATGCCGCGTGTTGGTCAAGACCGGCGAGTGGAAGCAGAGAATCAGATCGGCGCTACCACCAGTCCGCCGATTACGTTTGTCAGATTTTTATACGAAAAGGAATTGGGGGAGATTGCGGCGGAACGTCCAGCGGCAAGCGGCAATGGTAGTCACGAACCACCACGATACTGTCACTGCGCGGAATTGATAATCGCTGGACATCGCATTCCAGCGCCGAAATTTCACTCCTGCAATTACGTTGTCCAACGCAACGGGTTGATTCGCGACGCGGAAAGGATAGCCACGGGAAAAGTTTGCGGTGCGATTATTTCTCACCACGAAAAGGCAATCCTTTTTTATATAGAGCGATCCTTGCGCGGATGGAATTCGCGAAATCATCTTCCCCAGCGGCTTTTGCGAGACGCAGCGCTTCCGAATAGTGCGCCATTGCTTCATCCTGGGCGTGTCGTTTCACCAGGAGATTGGCGAGATTGAAGTGAGTGGTTGCCGCGTCCGGAGCCAGTCGTAGAGCGGTTTGAAACTCCTGTATCGCCTCGTCAGTTCGTCCTGCTCTGCCGAGCATGATTGCATAATTGTTACGCATGTTCGCATTCTCGGGTTCCAGTCGCACTGCATCGCCAAAATGGATCAGCGCTTCCTGCTGCTTCCCGCTGCGGACTAGGGCGAGCG